>NZ_JABXEM010000276.1:0-14442 GCF_013372595.1 Myxococcus sp. AM011 | reverse complement strand
GCCTGGTGCTCGGCAGCTCCTTCATCCACTTCGGGCCCGAGGAGGTCTTCCTCCAACTGGCCCCCATCTCCTTCGACGCCTCCACCCTCGAAGTCTGGGGCGCCCTGCTTCATGGCGCACGCCTCGTGCTCTTCCCTCCGCGTTCTCCCACGCTGGAGGAGCTGGGGGCGGTGCTGGTACGCAAGCGCATCACCACGCTCTGGCTCACCGCCGCCCTCTTCGAGCAGATGGCGGTGCACCAGCCCCAGGCCCTGGCCTCCGTGCGTCAGGTGCTCACCGGAGGTGACGTGCTGCCAGCGCAGCGCGTACGCGAACACCTGGCCCGCCTCCCCGAGAGGGCTGTCCTCGTCAATGGCTACGGGCCCACCGAGAACACCACGTTCTCCACTTCGCATTCACTGCGCCGCGGTGACTCCGTGGGCGCTTCGGTGCCCATTGGCCGTCCGATCGCCAACTCCACCACCTACGTGCTGGACGCCAGTCTGCACCCGGTGCCCGTGGGAGTCCCTGGCGAGCTCTACGTCGGCGGAGATGGCCTGGCCTGGGGATACCTGGGCCAGGCCGCGCTCACCGCCGAGCGCTTCGTGCCACACCTCTTTTGCACCGGGCAGCGGCTCTACCGCACCGGTGACAAGGCGCGCTGGCGGGCCGATGGCATCCTGGAGTTCCTGGGCCGCACCGACTTCCAGGTGAAGGTGCGTGGCTTCCGCATCGAGCCAGGCGAGGTGGAGGGCACACTGCTGTCGCATCCGACCGTGCGCCAGGCCGTGGCGCTCGTGCGCGAAGACGTGCCCGGAGACAAGCGACTGGTGGCCTACGTCGTCGCGCCGGAGGCGGACGCCTCGGTCCTCAAGGACGCCCTGCGCCAGAAGCTCCCAGAGTACATGCTGCCCTCGGCGCTCGTACTCCTCGACTCCCTGCCCTTGACGGCCAACGGCAAGGTGGACCGCAAGGCGCTGCCGATGCCGGAGGTGCACCCGGCGGAGCCCGAGTCCTTCGCCGTCCCGCGCACTCCCACCGAGCTGACACTCGCGGCCATCTTCTCCGAGGTGCTGAACGTCCCCCGGGTGGGCCTGCACGGAGATTTCTTCGAGCTGGGCGGCCACTCCCTGCTGGCCACCCAGCTGGTCTCCCGCGTGCGCGCGGCCTTCCAGGTGGAGCTGGCCCTGCGCGAGATGTTCGAGGCGCCCACCGTGGAGGGGCTCGCCCTGCGCATCGCGGCCCTCCAGGCCGATGACGGAGGAGGCGCCCGGGTGCCCGAGCTGACGCGCGCCGCTCGCGACGGTGCGCTGCCGCTGTCCTTCGCCCAGCAGCGCCTGTGGTTCCTCCACCAGCTCGAACCCGACAGCGCCTTCTACAATGTCCCCATCGTCCTGACGCTACAGGGGCCTTTGTCGGAGAAAGGGCTGGAGCACGGCTTCCAGGCGCTGGTGCGCCGCCACGAGTCCCTGCGCACCGTCTTCCGCACCGAGAACGGGGCCCCCGTGCAGGCCGTCCTCCCGACGGGCTCGTTGAAGCTGGAGCGGGTGGACTTGAGCTTCCTGCCCGAGGCCGAGCGCCAGGCGGAGGCGCGGCGCCGGGCCGAGCATGAGGCCGTGCGTCCCTTCAACCTGGAGACCGGGCCGCTGCTGAGGATGACGCTGCTGAGGCTGGCCCCCGAGGAGCACGTGCTGGTGCTGGTGCAGCACCACATCGTCTCCGACGGCTGGTCCCTGGGCGTGCTGGTGCGCGAGATGAGCGCCTTCTACGAGGGCTTCAGCCAGGGCCGGCCCGCGTTCCTGCCGGAGCTTCCGGTGCAGTACGCCGACTACGCGGTGTGGCAGCGCGCCTGGCTGCAGGGCCCGGTATTGGAGGCGCAGCTTGGCTGGTGGAAGGAGCACCTGGGTGGCGCACCGCCGGCTCTGGAGCTGCCCACCGACTTCCAGCGCCCCGCCGTCCAGTCCTTCCGGGGCGCCGCGGCTCCCGTTCAGCTGTCGCGCCCGTTGTCCGAGGCGCTGAAGACCTTGTGCCAGGAGGAGGAGGTCACCCCCTTCATGGCCCTGCTGGCCGCCTACCAGCTCCTGCTGTCGCGCTACTCGGGCCAGGAGGACATCACCGTCGGTTCGCCCATCGCCGGCCGCCGCGTCGCCGCGCTGGAGGGCCTCATCGGCTTCTTCGTCAACACGCTCGCGCTGCGCACGCGCCTGGAGGGCAACCCCTCCTTCCGCCAGGTGCTGGCACGCGTGAAGGAGACCACCCTCGGCGCCTTCGCCCACCAGGATATCCCCTTCGAGAAGCTCGTCGAGGAGCTCGCTCCGGAGCGCTCCCTGGGGCACTCGCCCCTGTTCCAGGTGATGTTCGCCCTGCAGAACGCCCCCATCGGGGAGCTCCGGCTCCCGGATTTCTCCATGCGGCCGCTCCCCCTCGACAACGCCACCGCGCGCTTCGAGATGGAGCTGAGCCTCTCGGAGACTCCGGACGGCTTCGTTGGCGAGCTGACCTATTGCCGCGACCTGTTCTCCTCCGCCTACGCCCAGCGCTTCACCCGCCACTTCGCCATTCTGCTGGAGGGACTCGTCTCCCAGCCGGAGCGGCCCTTCCACCACCTGCCGCTGCTGTCCGTCGAGGAGCGGCAGACGGTGCTGGTGGACTGGAATCACTCCCCCTCCAGCTACCCGCGCGACGCCACCATCCCCGAGGTCTTCACTCGCAAGGCTGCCTCCGCGCCCGAGGCCATCGCCGTCGAGTACGGCGCGCAGCGCCTCACCTACCGTCAGCTCGACGAGGCCTCCAACCGCTTCGCCCACCTGCTGCGCGCCCGCGGCGTCGGTGCCGACTCCCGCGTGGCCCTCGCCCTGGAGCGCTCGCTGGAGCTCATCGTCGCGCTCCTGGGCATCCTCAAGGCCGGTGGCGCCTATGTCCCGCTGGACACCGCCTATCCCCGCGAGCGCCTGGCCCTCATGCTGGACGATGCGCGTCCCGCCCTGCTCGTCACCACCCGGGAGCAGCTCGCGCGCCTGCCCGCGGAGCACCTTCCCACCCTGCTCGTCGAGGAGGCCGCTGAGGCGCTGGCCCACGCACCCGCCCTGGCCCCGGTCAGTGGAATCTCCGCCCGCAACCTCGCGTACATCGACTTCACCTCGGGCTCCACGGGCCGGCCCAAGGGCGTCTGCATCGAACACCGCTCCGTGCTGCGCACCGTCATCGATGCGCGCTACGCCGACATGGGCCCCGAGCACACCTGGCTGCTCATGGCCCCCATCTCCTTCGACGCCTCCACGCTCGAAATCTGGGGGCCGCTGCTCAATGGCGGCCGCCTCGTCGTCTTCCCCTCCGGCGCGTCTCCCAGCGACATCCACGAGTTGGGGCGGGTGGTGCAAGGCCATCGCGTCACCAGCCTCTTCATCACCACCAGCCTCTTCATCCAGTTGGTGGACGGCAACCTCGAGGGGCTGCGCGGCGTGCGCCAGCTCATGACGGGCGGCGACATCAACTCCGCGCCTCACATCCGCCGCGCCATCGAGACGCTGGGCATCCCGGTGCTCGCCGTCTACGGACCCACCGAGTGCACCGTCTACACCACCTTCTTCCCCATGGCGCACGCCTCCGAGGTGCCGCCCTCCGTCCCCATTGGTCGGCCCATTCCCCAGACCCGGGTCTACGTGCTCGACCGCGACCTGCAGCCCGTGCCCCCGGGCACTTCCGGCGAGCTGTATGTCTCCGGTGACGGCCTGGCGCGTGGCTACCTCCAGCACCCCGCGCTCACCGCGGAGCGCTTCCTCCCTGACCCCTTCAGCGCCACGCCTGGCGCTCGCATGTACCGCACCGGCGACGTGGGCCGTCACCGCGCCGACGGGGCCGTGGAATTCGTTGGCCGCGCCGACTTCCAGGTGAAGGTGCGCGGCTTCCGCATCGAGCTGGGTGAGGTGGAGGTCGTCCTCCACTCCCACCCCGAGGTGCGTGAAGCCGTCGTCATCGCCCGCGAGGACTCGCCGGGCATCAAGCGGCTGGTGGGCTACGTCACCGCCAGGACGGCCTCGCTGGACACCCTCGCCCTGCGCGCCTTCCTCCAGCAGCGGCTGCCCGAGTACATGGTGCCCTCGGCCCTCATGGTGCTGGAGGCGCTGCCCCTCACACCCAACGCCAAGGTGGACCGAAAGGCCCTGCCCGCGCCGGAAGCCCGGCCCGGGTTCCGCCCCTTCGTCCTGCCCGCCACCGCCACCGAGGTGCGCCTGGCCGCGCTCTGGTGCGAGCTGCTCGGCCTGTCCGAAGTCAGCGCCCTCGACGACTTCTTCGAGCTGGGAGGCCACTCGCTGCTGGCCACCCGCATGGTGTCGCTCGTGCGCGCCACCTTCCAGGTGGAGCTGCCCCTGCGCGCCCTCTTCGAGGCCTCCACGCTCTGCGCGCTCGCCCAGCGGGTCGACGCCGCCCTCCAGGCGGGCCAGGGCGTCTCGCTGCCTCCGCTCACCCGGGTGCCCAGGACGGACGCGCTGCCGCTGTCCTTCGCCCAGCAGCGCCTGTGGTTCCTCCACCAACTCGAGCCTGGCAGCCCGTTCTACAACATGCCGATGCCCGTCCGGGTGCGAGGACAGCTCAACGTGTCCGCGCTCCGGAGCTGCTTCACGGAGCTCGTCCACCGCCACGAGGCCCTGCGCACCACCTTCCACAACGTCGATGGCCAGCCCGTGCAGCGCATCCTGCCGCATGTGGACTTCCCGTTGGCCCAGGTGGATCTGCGAGCCATCCCGGAGCCGCAGCGCACCGAGGAGGTCCGGCGGCTGACGGCCGAGGATGCCCGCCGTCCCTTCTCGCTCGCCCACGGGCCGCTGCTGCGCGCCTTGCTGCTGCGGCTCGGCGAGCAGGAGCAGGTGCTGCTGCTCAACATGCACCACATCGTCTCCGACGGCTGGTCCATGGGCGTCCTCATCCGCGAGGTCGGGGCCCTCTACGAGACCTTCTCCACCGGCCAGCCCTCGTCCCTGCCCGAGCTGCCCGTGCAGTACGCCGACTACTCCGTCTGGCAGCGCTCGTGGCTCCAGGGCGAGGCCCTGGAGTCCCAGCTCTCCTGGTGGCGCCGGCAGCTCGCGGGCGCTCCGCACGCGCTGGAGGTCCCCACCAACAGGCCACGCCCCGCCGTCCAGTCCTTCCGCGGTGCCTCGCTGCCGGTTCGCCTGCCCCGGGAGCTGTCCGACTCCCTCGACGCGTTCTGCCGGCGCGAGGCCGTCACCCCCTTCATGGCCCTGCTGGCCGCCTTCCAGGTGTTGCTGGCCCGCTACTCGGGCCAGGACGACATCAGCGTGGGCTCGCCCATCGCCGGCCGCCGCGTCGCCGAGCTGGAAGGCCTCATCGGCTTCTTCGTCAACACGCTCGTGCTGCGCACCCGCCTGGAGGGCAACCCCTCCTTCCGCCAGGTGCTGGCGCGCGTGAAGGAGACCACCCTCGGCGCCTTCGCCCACCCGGACATCCCCTTCGAGAAGCTCGTCGAGGAGCTGCAACCCCCGCGCGATCAGAGCCGCAATCCGCTCTTCCAGGTGATGTTCACCCTGATGGACGAGCCAGACGCCGGAGTGCTCGGGGGTGGGCTCCAGCTCCAGCCCCTGGAGCTGGACAACGGGACGGTGCGGTTCGACCTCGTCCTCTCGCTCGGCCGCGGCGCCGAGGGGCTCGCGGGCGCGCTCGAGTACAGCACGGACCTCTTCGAGGCCGGCACCATCCAGCGCATGGCGGGCCATCTGCGAGGTCTGCTGGAGGCGGTGCTCGCCGCGCCGCAGCGGCCGGTGGCCGAGCTGTCTCTCATGGACGAGCGGGAGCGCCAGCGCGTCCTCATCGAGTGGAACGATACGCACGTCAGCTTCCCCGCCAGCGCCTGCATCCACCACCTCTTCGAGGCCCAGGTGGACCGCACCCCGACGGCCACCGCCGTGGTCTTCGAGGACACGGCACTCACCTTCCGGGAGCTCGACGCGCGCGCCAACCAGCTCGCGCGGCACCTGCGGGCCTCGGGCCTCGGCGTGGAGGAGCGCGTCGGACTGTGCGTCGAGCGCTCGCCGGACATGGTGGTCTGCATGCTCGGCGTGCTGAAGGCGGGCGGCGCCTTCGTGCCGCTCGACCCGGGGCTGCCCGCCGAGCGCCTCGCCTACATGGTCGAGAACTCCGGTGCCCGCCTCGTCATCACCCAGGCGCACCTGAAGTCCGCGCTGCCCGGCAACGTGTCCACACTCTGCCTCGACACGGAGCAGGGAGTCCTCCAGGCCCTGCCCACGGCGCGCCCGGCCACCTCCGCCTCGGCCGACACGCTGGCCTACGTCATCTACACCTCCGGCTCCACCGGACGCCCCAAGGGCACGCTGCTGGTGCATCGCGGCCTGTGCAACACCGCGCTCGCGGCGGCGAAGTTCCACCGCTTCCACCCCGGCAGCCGCATCCTCCAGTTCGCCTCGTTCGGCTTCGATGCCTCCGTGTGTGAGGTGTTCTCGTCCCTGATGGCCGGCGCGTGCCTCTTCCTCGCACCGAAGGAGCAACTGCTGCCGGGCGCTCCGCTGCGCTCGCTGCTGCGGCGCCATGGCATCACCGCCGCCACCCTCACGCCTTCCGTGCTCGCGCAGCTCGAGCCCGAGGAGCTGCCCCTGGAAGTCGTCATCTCCGTGGGCGAGGCGTGCACGCCCGAGCTGGCGCGGCGCTGGGGAGAGCGGGTGTGCCTGCTCAACGCCTACGGCCCCACCGAGGCCACCGTCTGCGCCACCATCAGTGAGCCGCTGCGGCCGGGGGACGTGCCCACCATCGGACGCCCCTGGGACAACGTCCAGGTGTACATCCTCGACGAGCAGCGGCGGCCCGTGCCCGCGGGCCTTCCGGGGGAACTCTGCATTGCTGGCGTGGGTCTGGCGCGCGGCTACCTCGGCAACCCCGCGCTCACCGCCGAGAAGTTCGTTCCCCATCCATTCGCTTCGCGGCAGGGGGAGCGGCTCTACCGCTCCGGAGACCGGGCCCGCTTCCTGGCGGATGGGCGGATCGAGTTCCTGGGCCGCATCGACAACCAGGTGAAGCTGCGCGGCTTCCGCATCGAGCTGGGGGAGATCGAGGCCACGCTGCACGGCCACCCCTCCCTGCGGGACGCGGCCCTGGTGCTGCGCGAGGACGCGCCCGGGGAGGCGCGTCTGGTGGCCTACGTGGTGCCCGCTGGCGCTGCCCCTCCCGATTCCGGGGCCCTGCGTGACTTCCTGCGGCGCCAGTTGCCCGAGTACATGGTGCCCTCGGCCTTCGTGTCCCTGCCGGCGCTGCCCCTGGGCTCCAGTGGCAAGGTGGATCGCCGGGCGCTGCCCGCTCCCGGGGGCACGTCGTCCGGAGCGGGCACCCCCTACGTGGCGCCGCGCGACGAGGTGGAGCAGCAGATCGCCGACATCTGGGCCGAGCTGCTGCGCGTGGAGCGCGTCGGCATCCACGACAGCTTCTTCGACCTGGGAGGCCACTCGCTCCTGGCCACCCGGCTCGTCGCCCGCTTGTGGACGGTCTTCGACGTGGAGCTGCCCCTGAGGCAGCTCTTCGAGAAGCCGACGGTGGCGGACGTGGCCCTGCTCATCCTGGCGGCGCGCGCGGACCAGGTGGAGCCAGAGGAACTGGAGCAGATGATGCAGGCGCTGAAGCGAGCGGAAGGAAGCGGAGAATGAGCGCGGAGAAGTCATGCTGAAGCTGCTCGTCATGCTGCTCCGCACCTCGCGGAGCTCGTTGCTGACCACCCTCCTCTTCGGCCTCGCGTCCGGCGCGAGCAGCGCGGCGCTGCTGTCGGTCATCAATCAGGCGCTGGCACGGCCCGAGGAGGAGCGCCTGCGGCTGGGGCTGGCCTTCGGCGGCCTGGCGGTGCTGGCGATGTTCACGCGCGCCGGCTCGCAGATGCTGCTCAACGGCATGCACCAGAACATCGTCATGGACCTGCGGCGGAGACTGGCACGGCAGTTCCTGGCCATCTCGCTGCGCCACCTGGAGCAGACGGGCTCGCACCGCCTGCTGTCGTCCATGTCGAGCGACACCGTCATGGTGGGCGTGGGGATGACGGCCTTGCCCGAGTTCTTCATCAGCATCACCATCGTGACGGGCTCGCTGATCTACCTGGCGTGGATCTCCTGGAAGATGCTGCTGGTGGTGCTGGGCTTCCTGGCGGTGGGAGGCCTTGCCTACTCACAGGCGACGTCCCCCGCCGTCAAGCTGCGCCAGCAGGTGCGCCAGCTCGAGAACGGGCTCTTCAAGCGCTTCCTCTCGCTGATGGATGGCGCCAAGGAGCTGCGGTTGCACCGCCCGCGCCGCATCGAGTTCCTGGAGCGGGTGTTCGATCCCCTGGTGCGAGACATCCGCGGGAAGTGGGTGCGTGCCGAGAACCTCTTCGCGCTGGCCAGCAGCGGGGGAATGTTCGTCTACATGGTCATCATCGGGCTGCTGCTCTTCGTGGTGCCGCTGTTCTCGCCGGTCTCCCAGGCAGCGCTGGTGAGCTACACGCTGGTCATCCTGTACGTGCAGCAGCCGCTGAACTCCATCCTCACCACGGTGGCGTACGTGAACCGGGCCGTGGTGGCGCTCGAGAACCTCCACAAACTGGGGCTGACGCTCACCCCGGAGAACGAGACGCCATGGGCGCTACCGCCGGAGACCCCGGCGCGCCTGCGCGCCTTCCAGCAGCTCGAGCTGCGCGGCATCACCCACACCTACCGCCGAGAGAATGAGGATGGCTCCTTCACCCTGGGCCCCATCGACCTGACGGTGAAACGGGGTGAGTTGCTCTTCCTCGTGGGCGGCAACGGCAGCGGAAAGACCACGCTCGCCAAGCTCCTCACCGGCCTGTATGCGCCCGAGGCCGGGGAGCTGCTCGTGGATGGCACGCCCATCCGGAACGAGGAGCGGGAAGAGTACCGGCAGCTCTTCTCTGCCGTCTTCTTCGACTTCCACTTGTTCGATCAGCTTCTGGGACTGGGCTCGCCCGAACAGCTCGATCAAGCGCGGCATTACCTGTCGAAGCTGCTGCTGGACCGCAAGGTGCAGATCCAGGACGGCAGCTTCTCGACCACCGAGCTGTCCCAGGGCCAGCGCAAGCGCCTGGCGCTCCTCACGGCCTCCCTGGAAGACCGGCCGTTCTACATCTTCGATGAGTGGGCGGCGGACCAGGATCCGAGCTTCAAGGAGGTCTTCTACAAGGAGATTCTCCCGGACTTGAAACGCCTCGGGAAGACGGTGCTCGTCATCAGCCACGACGACCGCTACTTCGGGCTTGCCGACCGGTTGCTCCACCTCGAGGCGGGCCGCCTGACTCCGCTGGAGCAACCGCGTCTGGACCAGGTCGGCACCTAGCCACGGCAGCGCGCCAGGAATCCCCAGGAGTCATGTCGATGAGCGACACGCAGCGGAAGCTAGCGGAACTCACGCCGGAGCAGCGCGCGCTGCTGATGCGGCAGCTCAAGCAGCGGGGGGCGAAGTCCTCCTCGTATCCGGCACTCACCCGCCGGCCCGGGGATGGGGCTTCTCCGCCGCTGTCCTTCTCCCAGCAGCGCCTGTGGTTCCTCGATCAGCTCGAGCCTGGCAGCGCCGCCTACAACATGCCCGTGGCGCTCCAGCTCGATGGCGCGCTCCGGGTGGACGCCCTGGAACAAGCGCTGTCCGAGCTCGTCCGCCGCCACGAGTCGCTGCGCACCTGCTTCAAGTCCGTCGAGGACACCCCCGTCCAGGTCATCTCGCCGCCCGCGTCCCTCGTGCTGTCGGTGGTGGACCTCTCGTCCCACGAGAGCCGCGAGGCCGAGGTGCACCGGCTCGTCGAGCAGGAGGCATGCAAGGCCTTTGACCTCGCGAATGGGCCGCTGCTGCGCGCCTCGCTGCTGCGTTTGGATGAACGCGAGCACGTGCTGCTGCTGACGATGCACCACATCGTCTCCGACGGCTGGTCCATGGACGTGCTGGTGCGGGAGATGGCCACCCTCTACGCGGCCTTCTCCGCGGGCCAGCCCTCGCCCCTGCCCGAGCTGCCGGTGCAGTACGCCGACTTCGCCGTGTGGCAACGCTCGTGGCTTCAGGGAGAGGCCCTGGAGGCCCAGCTCGCCTGGTGGCACAAGCACCTGGAAGGCGCACCCGCCGCGCTGGAGCTGCCCACCGACTTCCAGCGCCCCGCCGTCCAGTCCTTCCGGGGCGCCTCAGCTCCCGTTCAGCTGTCGCGCGAGCTGTCCGACGCTCTCAAGGCTCTGTGCCAGAAGGAGGAGGTCACCCCCTTCATGGCCCTGCTGGCCACCTTCCAGCTCCTGCTCTCGCGCTACTCGGGCCAGGAGGACCTCACCGTCGGCTCGCCCATCGCCGGCCGCCGACGCGGAGAACTGGAGGGCCTCATCGGATTCTTCGTCAACACGCTCGCGCTGCGCACCCGCCTGGAGGGCAACCCCTCCTTCCACCAGGTGCTGGCGCGCGTGAAGGAGACCACGCTCGGCGCCTTCGCCCACCAGGACATTCCCTTCGAGAAGCTCGTCGAGGAGCTCGCCCCGGGACGCTCCCTGGGGCACTCGCCCCTGTTCCAGGTGATGTTCGCCCTGCAGAACATGCCTCAGGAGGAGCTGCGGCTCCCGGGCTTCTCCCTGCGTCCGCTGCCGCTCGACAACACCACCGCGCGCTTCGATCTGGAGCTGGTGCTCGCGGAGGCTCCAGACGGCTTCTCGGGCGAGCTCATCTATCGCCGCGAGCTGTTCTCCTCCGCCTTCGCCCAGCGCTTCACCCGCCACTTCGCCATTCTGCTGGAGGGGCTCGTCGCCCAGCCGGAGCGGCCCTACCACCACCTGCCACTGCTGTCCGACGAGGAGCGGCAGACGGTGCTGGTGGACTGGAATCACTCGCCTTCCAGCTACCCGCGCGACGCCACCATCAACGACGTCTTCGAGCGGCAGGTCGCCGCCACTCCCGAGGCCATCGCCCTGGAGTACGGCGCGCGGCGCCTCACCTATCTCCAGCTCGACGAGGCCGCCAACCGCTTCGCCCACCTGCTGCGCGCCCGCGGCGTCGGTGCCGACTCCCGCGTGGCCCTGGCCCTGGAGCGCTCGCTGGAGCTCGTTATCGCGCTCCTGGGCATCCTCAAGGCCGGTGGCGCCTATGTCCCGCTGGACACGGCCTACCCTCGTGAGCGCCTGTCCTCCATGCTGGAGGACGCGTGCCCCGCCCTGCTCGTCACCACCCGGGAGCAGCTCTCGCGCCTGCCCGCCGAGCACCTTCCCACCCTGCTCGTCGAGGAGGCCGCTGAGGCACTGGCGCATGCACCCGCCCTGGCCCCGGTCAGTGGAATCTCCGCCCGCAACCTCGCCTATATCGACTTCACCTCGGGCTCCACCGGCCGGCCCAAGGGCGTCTGCATCGAGCACGCCTCCGTGCTGCGCACCGTCCTGGACGTGCGCTACGCCGACGTCGGCGCCCAGCACTCCTTCCTCCTCATCGCCCCCATCTCCTTCGACGCCTCCACCCTCGAAGTCTGGGGGCCGCTGCTCAATGGCGGCCGCCTCGTCGTCTTCCCTCCCCACTCCCCCAGCGACTTGCGGGAGCTGGCCGCCGTCCTCCAGCACCACTCCATCTCCACCCTCCACCTCACCTCGGGCCTCTTCACCCAAATGGTGGATGGCAACCTCGAGGGGCTGCGTGGCGTGCGCCAACTGCTCACCGGCGGCGACGTCGTCTCCTCGCCCCACGTGCGTCGCGTCATCGAGCACCTGCGCATTCCAGTCACCGCCTGTTACGGCCCCACCGAGGGCACGCTCTTCACCTCATGTTTCCGCATGACGGAGGCCTCACAGGTACCGGCCTCCATCCCCATCGGCACGCCCATCTCCTGTACCCAGGTGTACCTGCTGGACGGCTACCTGCAGCCGGTGCCTCCGGGCACTCCGGGCGAGCTGTACGTCTCCGGTGACGGCCTGGCGCGTGGCTACCTCCAGCACCCCGCGCTCACCGCCGAGCGCTTCCTGCCCAACCCCTTCAGCTCCACCCCCGGTGCCCGCCTCTACCGCACCGGAGACCTGGCCCGGCACCGCGCTGACGGTGTGCTGGAGTTCCTGGGCCGCGCCGACTTCCAGGTGAAGATTCGCGGCTTCCGCATCGAGCCAGGCGAGGTGGAGGCCGCGCTGCTGGCCCACCCCGAGGTGCGTGAGGCCATCGCCCTCGCGCGCGAGGACTCACCGGGCAACAAGCGCCTGGTGGGCTACGTCACCGCCAGGACGGCCTCGCTGGACACCCTCGCCCTGCGTGCCTTCCTCCAGCAGCGGCTGCCCGAGTACATGGTGCCCTCGGCCCTCATGGTGCTGGAGGCCCTGCCCCTCACGCCCAACGCCAAGGTGGACAGAAAGGCCCTGCCCGCCCCGGAAGCCCGGCCCGAGCTTCGCCCCTTCCTCCCGCCTTCTTCCTCCACCGAGGTGCGCCTGGCCTCCCTCTGGTGCGAGCTGCTCGGCCTGTCCGAGGTCAGTGGCCTCGACGACTTCTTCGAGCTGGGCGGCCACTCCCTGCTGGCCACCCGCCTCGTCTCGCGCCTCCGCGCCACCTTCCAGGTGGAGCTGCCCCTGCGCGCCCTCTTCGAGGCCTCCACCCTCTCCGTACTCGCCCAGCGCATCGACGCCGCCCTCCAGGCGGGCCAGGGTGTCTCGCTGCCTCCGCTCACCCGGGCCCCCCGGACGGACGCGCTGCCGCTGTCCTTCGCCCAGCAGCGCCTTTGGTTTCTCGACCAGCTCGAGCCTGGCAGCGCCGCCTACAACATGCCCGCGGCCCTGCGCCTGACGGGCGCCCTGGAGGTCTCCTCTCTCCAGCGCGCCCTCTCCGAGCTCGTCCGCCGCCACGAGTCCCTCCGCACCTCCTTCAAGTCCATCGAGGGCAACCCCACTCAGGTCATCTCCGACGTTCCAGTCTCGTTCCTTCAGCTCATCGACCTGAGCGGTCTGCCAGGAGAATCCCGCGAGGCCGAGGCACAGCGTCTGGCCGAAGAGGAGGCGCGCAAGGCCTTTGACCTCGCGAATGGGCCGCTGCTGCGCGCCTCGCTGTTGCGTTTGGATGAACGCGAGCACGTGCTGCTGCTGACGATGCACCACATCGTCGCCGACGGCTGGTCCATGGGCGTGCTGGTGCGGGAGGTGGCCACGCTCTACGCGGCCTTCTCCGCCGGCCAGTCCTCGCCCCTGCCCGAGCTGCCGGTGCAGTACGCCGACTTCGCCGTGTGGCAGCGCTCGTGGCTCCAGGGTGAGGTACTGGAGGCCCAGCTCGACTGGTGGCGCAAGCACCTGGAAGGCGCCCCCGCCGCGCTGGAGCTGCCCACTGACTTCCAGCGCCCCGCCGTCCAGTCCCTCCGGGGCGCCGCGGCTCCCGTTCAGCTGTCGCGCGAGCTGTCCGACGCCCTCAAGGCCCTGTGCCAGCAGGAGGGTGTCACCCCCTTCATGGCCCTGATGGCTGGGTGGCAACTACTGCTGTCGCGCTACTCGGGCCAGGAAGACATCACCGTGGGCTCGCCCATCGCCGGCCGCCGCGTCGCCGAGTTGGAGGGCCTCATCGGCTTCTTCGTCAACACGCTCGCGCTACGCACGCGCCTGGAGGACAACCCCTCCTTCCGCCAGGTGCTGGCGCGCGTGAAGGAGACCACGCTCGGCGCCTTCGCCCACCAGGACATTCCCTTCGAGAAGCTCGTCGAGGAGCTCGCCCCGGGACGCACCCTGGGCCGCTCGCCCCTGTTCCAGGTGATGTTCGCCCTGCAGAACACTCCGGCCCCCCACCTCGCTCTACCGGACCTGACGT
Organism: Myxococcus sp. AM011; assembly: GCF_013372595.1. Lineage (NCBI taxonomy): Bacteria > Pseudomonadati > Myxococcota > Myxococcia > Myxococcales > Myxococcaceae > Myxococcus > Myxococcus sp. AM011. Next base: position 684 of record NZ_JABXEM010000276.1, on the reverse strand, counting down.
TCGACTCGCTCTCGCTCGAGAGCGCCACGGCACGGTTCGAGCTGGAGTTGAATCTCGCGGAAGCCCCCGAGGGATTCTCGGGAAGCCTGACCTACAACGCGGATCTGTTCTCCGAGGCCACGGCCGAACGGCTCTCGCGGTACTTCACCATTCTGCTGGAGGGGCTCGTCTCCCAGCCGGAGCGGCCCTACCACCACCTGCCGCTGCTGTCCGACGAGGAGCGGCAGACGGTGCTGGTGGAGTGGAATCACTCGCCCTCCAGCTACCCGCGTGACGCCACCATCAACGACGTCTTCGAGCGGCAGGTCGCCGCCACTCCCGAGGCCATCGCCCTGGAGTACGGCGCGCGGCGCCTCACCTATCGCCAGCTCGACAAGGCCGCCAACCGCTTCGCCCACCTGCTGCGCGCCCGCGGCGTCGGTGCTGACTCCCGCGTGGCCCTGGCCCTGGAGCGCTCGCTGGAGCTCATCGTCGCGCTGCTGGGCATCCTCAAGGCCGGTGGCGCCTATGTCCCGCTGGACACGGCCTACCCCCGTGAGCGCCTGTCCTCCATGCTGGAGGACGCGTGCCCCGCCCTGCTCGTCACCACCCGGGAGCAGCTCTCGCGCCTGCCCGCCGAGCACCTTCCCACCCTCCTCGTCGAGGAAGCCGCTGAAGCGCTGGCCCAGGCGCCCACCTTTGCCC
>NZ_JABXEM010000275.1:0-14472 GCF_013372595.1 Myxococcus sp. AM011 | reverse complement strand
GCCACCCACAACCTCCTCAAGCTCTTCCGCGCGACGGCTGGGCAGTAACCATCCGCCGCAATCGAGCGGCGGGCCTCCTGCCTCGTCCGCTCTCGCCCCTCAATCCGTTACCGCCACAGACTCCTAGGCGCGCGCATCAAGCTGAGTGATGGTTCAACGTTGTTGAGTCATTCATTCAGTTATCGAGGAGAGTCCCCAATAGAGTCCTGGGGAGAGTCCGAGCAGCACCGGCCTATATCGTCGGTGGAGTTCTACCTGCCCACGGAATACTTGCTTGAACATGGAGCGGGCCGAGTTCGTGACCTCTCCATGGAGCTGGGGGCGGAACTGCCCTTTGTTTCGGGACACGCAGGACTGTCATTTCACATGGCTGCTTGGATGCGAGATAACACACCCGTCGTTCGGGACCTGAGCCAGCGCCACCCGGGCTTCGACCTCCCAGGAATGGACGAACTCCGTCGCGTCATGGGTTCAAGAACGCGTGGGGCCTCCTGGCTCACCTTCCTGGGCCAGCCCATCCTCGGAGGGCTGGGGGGCGTGGCGGGGCTGCGCGCTCAACTGAAATCTCCGGGCACCACCGTGCAGGAAATGTCGGGAGACCGAGCAGTGGTGTCCCTGGGTGAGTGGCCAGAGGCTGGGGATCTAGAGACTGGAGACACGCTGCCGCACTACCGTGAGTTGGCGCGTGTCCTCGAACCGTGGATGTACACCCACGGCGACGCGTACTGGGGAAACCTCACCCCAGAAGAAATCCATCGCTGGGAGCGCCGCTTCCTTGATTGACTCGCGACGGTAAGGACACCTCCATGCTCCACGTCGGACGCCGTCGCTACAGTCGCTTCGTCGCTCGCTGCTGCCTCGTCTTCACCTGGAGCCTCGTCGGCACCGCCCACGCCCACTCCGCGCAGTCCGCCGCTCCCGCCATGTCCTCTTCCTCCGTCACCATTCCCGGACCCCAGGCGCTCGCGGCGCAGTGGGAACAGGTCCACTCGAAGGCGCTCCCAGTGGCGCCGCTCGTCCGGCACCCCGACGTGGAGCAACACCTCAAGGCCCTCCAGGCCCGCGCTCCCGACTTCTTCCAACTGGAGGTCGCGGGACACTCGGTAGAGGGACGCGCGCTCTACCACGTCACCCTGGGCACCGGCCCCCGCCACATCCTCCTCTGGTCGCAGATGCACGGCGACGAGCCCACCGCGACCACCGCGCTGCTGGACCTCTTCGAATATCTCCGCACCCATCGCGAGGACCCCTGGGTCTCCCGACTGCTCTACAGCCTCACCCTGCACGCCGTGCCCATGCTGAACCCCGACGGCGCCGAGCGCTTCCAGCGCCGCAATGCCCAGGGCATCGACATCAACCGGGACGCCCTCGCGCTCCAGACGCCCGAGGCCCGCACGCTCAAGTTGCTGCGTGACAAGCTCCAACCCTCCGTCGGCTTCAACCTCCACAACCAGGGCTGGCGTCACGCGGTGGGGGACACCGGTCGCCCCGCCTCCATCTCCCTGCTCGCCCCCGCCTTCGACCGTGCCCGGAGCGACAACCCCGGACGCATCCTCGCGAAGAAGGTCTGCGCGGTGATTCGAGACGCCGTGGAGACGCTCGCTCCCGGGCAGGTGGGCCGCTACGACGACTCCTTCGAGGTGCGTGCCTTCGGCGACAACATGACGCTCTGGGGAACGCCCACCGTCCTCATCGAGACCGGAGCGTGGCTGTCCCTGCCACCCGACGAGCCCCTCGTCCGCCTCAACTTCGTCGCGCTCGCCACGGCCCTCGATGCCCTCGCGAATGGCCAGGCCGAGAAGGCCGACGTCGCCCGCTACGACTCCATCCCCGAGAACGAGAGCTCCGGCCTCGTCCACCTCCTGCTCAAGGGCGTCGGCATGTTCGGCGCGGACGGCAAGCCCTTCACGGGCGACGTGGGCATCGCCGTCAGTCGCGCCGTGCGAGGCCAGGGCAAGAAGCTCCAACTCGCGCACGTCGGCAAGGTCGAGGAACTCGGAGACCTGCGCATCCTCGGAGCGCTCGAGACCGTGGATGGCAAGGGACTCTTCGTCGTGCCGCTGACGGGCAAGGGCGTAAAGCCCGGGGACACGTACCGACTCACGCGCCCCGCGAAGCAGTCCCTGTCCCTGGGCCAGCGCGCGGACCTGATGCTCCTGAAGCCGCTGGAGTCCTCCGACACCTACCGTATCGAGCGCGTCATCCGCTTCGACCCCTGATTAGCCCACGCGCTACGGTGCCTCCGCGTCCAGGAACGCCTTCAGCTCCGGCAACACGCGCTCCGGACGCTCCTGATGAGGACTGTGCGCCGCATCCACGCGCAGCAACCGCGCCCGAGGAAACCGCCGCACGGCCTCCTCGGCGAGTGACAGGGGCAGGACGTCCTCGCGCTCGCCCCAGACGAGCAGCACGGGCACCTTCACTTCCACCAGTCGCTCTCTGTGGTGGAACACGGGCCCCGTCAGGGGCACCAGTCGATTGAAGGCCCGGGTCGCCGCGTCGCGCCCGCCTGGGGCCGACACCAGCTCGTACCCCAGCTCTCCGAGCCGCTGTCCCAGGGGCGTCGGCACCGGAGGCATCATCCGTGCCCAGGCCCAGGGGCCCAGCGAGCGCGCCAGTCGCTCCGGCCCCGCGTGGAAGAAGAGGCGCGCCTTGCGCTCCAGCTCCGGCCCCAACCCCATGCCGTCCACCAGCACCAGCCGCTCCACCGGCACGCGACCCCGCAGTGCCAGCTCGAGCCCCACCAGCCCGCCCAGCGAGTGGCCCACCACCGCCACCGGCCCGGGGGCGAGTTGCTCCAGCAACGCCTCCACGGGGTCCGTGAAGAAGCGCACCCCCTCCTCGGCCGAGCGGACGGGCCCCTCGCCAGGAGACGACATCCCGAAACCGGGCAGGTCCACCGCCAGCACCCGGTGTCCCCGCGCCAGGGCCGTCAGGTACGCGAACCAGGTGGAGGCCGCCCCACCGCGCCCACCCCTCGCGTCAGGTCCAGCACCACGCAGGCGAAGGCACCGCTCCGGGCGAGCTGCACCGCCGCCCACACCCGCTGCTCGGGCGCCTTGGGACGAACGAGGAGCAACCGCTCCAGGTCCACGCCCTGCGCCGCGGCCGCCGGGGGATAGAGCTCACGAGGCCCGTCCACCCACGCACACAGCCGCTCCTCCCGGTGCGCCGCCGCCACCGCGCTCAGCGCCAGGCTGGTCCGCCCCGAAGCCGCCTCGCCGCACAGCTCCACCGCCTGCCCGAGCGGGAAGCCGCCCGAGGGCAAGAGCGCGTCCACCGCCTCCATCCCCGTGCGAAGGACGGCCAGGTAGCGCCGGGGCGCCGCCTGCAACTGGCGGATCCGCTCCCGGAGCTGATCCACCACCGAGCCCGCCGGGCCTGCCTGCTGCACCAACGCCGCGCTCATCTCGCCTCCTCGCCGGAACCCGGCACACCGAACAGCCGCCTGGACAGCGGTTCAGTATGCTCACGGGTCTGACGTGCGCTCGGACAGGACGCACGGCGATGGGCAAGGCGACACGACGCACCGGCTTGGATCCGCTGGCCCGAAGCCAGCGATCTCAAGCCCCTGCGCGTCCTAGCCGGCGCAGATGACCTTCACTTCCACCTTCTCGTCATCCGCCCGGCGCAGGCAGCTCCCGCCGAAGTAGAGGCGCGCGGGGCGCTCCTCACCGGACGGCTCGTAGGTCAGGTCCCCCGCGGCCACCGAGCACGTCTCCACCGTGCCCCCGGCGCGCGTCAGCTCCACCCGCGCCAGCCGCGGATCCGGCAGGTTCACCACGTCCAGGCTCTGCGCCACCGCGGCCAGCTCGGCGATGCCCAGCAGCGTGTCCCGGTAGCTCGCCCGGCAGATGGAATCCAGGTTGTCGAACTTGGTGTCGAACTTCTCCGACATCGCCCGGTGCCGGTGCCCCGGCCCATACGACGTGGGGCAGTCCACGTTGCGCACGTACGTCCCCTGCGGCGTGACGTCGAGCACCAGCTCCGCTCGCTTGTCGCTCAGCGCCACCGGGCCCACCGTGGCCCAGAGCACCTCGCGGCGCCCGCCCTTCGAGTCGCGCAGCGTGCTGAAGAGCTGGAAGTACTCGTCCACCGACGTCAGCAGCGCCGCGTTCTCGCTGCACTTGTCCACCGACGTGTCGTCCGGGACGATGACCGGCGGCGGGCGCACCGTGGAGCTGCAGTCCTCCTCGTCCGTCACCACGACCACCAGCAGCCGCGCTCCATCCCGAAGGAAGCCGCCGTTGCCTCCCTCGCCGATGGAGGTGTTGGCCAGGGGCTCGGAGACCGCCAGCCGCACGGCCTCGAACGGAGACTCCTGCCCGCTGCCCGCCGTCCCCTGCTGCACCAGCCGGCGGAAGCGCTCCAGCAGGTGCTCGTCCGTGCTCTCGATGTAGCGCGAATCCGAGGGCTGGCCATCCGCCTCCGGAACAGCCTGAAGGTGTCCCGACTCGGCGGGGTATTCGCGGTATTGCTCCACGCCCTGGAAGAGGATCCGCCGGTAGACGGACGTGGTGATCACCCCCACGCGGAAGTCCTGCGTCACGCCGCCGCCTTCCTGGAGGGCCTTGATGAAGGCGGGCAGCTCGGTGGCGATGCCGGCCTGCTCCTCGGCCATGGAGGCCGAGTTGTCGATGACGAAGAGGATGTCCGTCTTCTGCGGCGCCACGACGGGAGACTCGCTCTGACACTTGCCTGGAAGGGAGGAGCCCGGCTCGTCGACGGGCGACGTGCAGGACGCCACCCAGAGGGCCGGCAACAGGAGCAGGGGGGCACAGGGCTTCAGCTTCATGGGGCCTCCTAAGAGACGGCGCGCCCAGGCGGCGCGACGCATCAGGGCTGGGGGGGCGAGCATGCCCCACCCCAGGCCCGGAGGCGAGACAAGGTGCAGCGTCTGGCATCCGACTTGGACGTGGAAAATCGCACACGGCGTTTGCCATGGGCGTTTTGGTTGTTACGTTGGTTCATCTGCCGCAAGAAACCGACAGATGTTCACCGGCCTGGCCGCTCGCACGGTTGGGCTTGAAGACGAAGGAAGAGGCCGAACTTCATGTCCGATGAGAAGAAGAAGGGCACCGCCGCGAGCGCCATGCCCACCGCGATGGCCCCTCCCGGGCTCATCAACAAGGAAGACATCCCGCAGGTGCTCCCCATCCTGCCCCTGCGCAACAGCGTCTTCTTCCCCGGCGGCGTGCTTCCCCTGGCCGTCGGCCGTCAGAAGACCATTGCCCTGATCAAGGACGCGGTGCGCGACGACCAGGTCATCGGCGTCGTCACGCAGCGCCGCGCCGAGGAAGAGGATCCGGGCGCCGCCGACCTCTACACCATGGGCACCGTCGCCCGCATCGTGAAGCTGCTGAAGATGGGCGAGGACAACTACTCGCTCGTCGTGCAGGGGCTCGCGCGTTTCCGCGTGGTGGAGCTGGTCCAGGAGGCCCCCTACCTCAAGGCCCGCGTCGACGCGGTGGAGGACAAGACCTCCGCCGAGAACGTCGAAGTGGAGGCCCTGGGCATCAACCTCAAGAAGCTGGCGCGCGAGGTCATCGAGCTGATGCCCGAGCTGCCGGCCGCCGCCACGGAGCTGGTGGAGAGCATCACCCACCCCGGCCACCTGGCCGACCTCATCGCCGCCAACGTGGACGTGCCGATCGAGGAGAAGCAGGCCGTCCTGGAGACCGTTGATCTCAAGGCGCGGATGAAGCTCGTGCTCGAGCTGCTCAACCGCAAGCGGGAGATCCTCAAGCTCTCCAACAAGATCGACTCCGCCGTGAAGGGCGAGATGTCGAAGACCCAGCGCGAGTACTACCTGCGCCAGCAGCTCAAGGCGATCAAGGAAGAGCTCGGGGAGATGGGTGAGGAGGAAGAGGAGCTCGACGAGCTCCAGGAGCGCCTGAAGAAGGCGGCCCTGCCTCCCGACGTGGAGAAGGTGGCGAACAAGGAGCTCAACCGCCTGAAGACCATTCCGGCGGCCTCCAGCGAGTACACCGTCGCGCGCACCTACCTGGATTGGATCGCCGACCTGCCGTGGTCGAAGATCTCCGAGGACAACCTCGACATCGAGAACGCGCGGCAGCAGTTGGACAAGGACCACTTCGGCATCAAGAAGGTCAAGAAGCGCATCCTGGAGTACCTGGCGGTGCGCAAGCTGAAGAACGACATGCGCGGGCCCATCCTGTGCCTCGTCGGTCCTCCGGGCGTCGGAAAGACGTCGCTGGGTCAGAGCGTGGCCAAGGCCACGGGCCGCAAGTTCGTGCGCCTGTCGCTCGGCGGCGTGCGTGACGAGGCGGAGATCCGCGGCCACCGGCGCACCTACGTCGGCGCGCTGCCCGGCCGCTTCATCCAGAGCATGAAGAAGGCCGGCACGAAGAACCCGGTCATGATGCTCGACGAGATCGACAAGCTCGGCGCGGACTTCCGCGGAGACCCGAGCGCGGCGCTTCTCGAGGTGCTGGACCCTGAGCAGAACAACTCGTTCAGCGACCACTACCTCGACGTGCCGTTCGATTTGTCCAAGGTGATGTTCGTCGCCACGGCGAACCAGTTGGATCCCATCCCCGGTCCGCTCCGTGACCGCATGGAGATCATCGAGCTGTCGGGCTACACCTTCGAGGAGAAGCAGAGCATCGCGCGGATCCACCTGGTGCCCAAGCAGCTCAAGGAGCACGGCCTCAGCCCGGATCACATCGAGATCACCGACGAGGCGCTGCTGACGCTGACCACCGCGTACACCCGCGAGGCGGGCGTGCGTAACCTGGAGCGGCGCATCGCGGACATCTGCCGCGCGGTGGCGGTGGAGGTCGCCGGTGGGAAGATGGACAAGCAGACCATCAACCCGGATCGCGTGAAGGAGATCCTCGGGCCCGAGATGTTCTACTCGGAGGTCGCGGAGCGCACGGAGGTTCCGGGCGTGGCCACGGGTCTGGCCTGGACGGCGGCCGGTGGAGACCTGCTCTTCATCGAGGCGACGAAGATGGCGGGCAAGGGCGGCATGACGCTCACCGGCCAGCTCGGCGACGTGATGAAGGAGAGCGCGACGGCGGCGCTGAGCTACCTGCGCAGCAAGGCGGAGTTGCTCGGCATCAGCTCCAACTTCCTGGAGAAGACGGACCTGCACCTGCACTTCCCGGCGGGCTCCATCCCCAAGGATGGTCCTTCCGCGGGCGTCACCATCCTCACCGCGCTCACCAGCCTGCTCACGGGCATCCGGGTGCGGCACGACACGGCGATGACGGGCGAGGCCACGCTGCGTGGCCTGGTCCTGCCGGTGGGTGGCATCAAGGAGAAGGTGCTGGCGGCTCACCGCGCGGGCATCAAGCGGGTCATCCTGCCCGAGCGTTGCCGCAAGGACCTGGTGGACGTGCCGGACCAGGCGAAGAACGAGCTGGAGTTCATCTTCGTCACGCAGATGGACGAGGTCCTCAAGGCCGCGCTGGAGACGTCGCCGTTCAAGTCGTCGACGGGGACTCCGGGTGGCGAGCCGGGCAAGGAGGCCCTGCCTCCGCAGGCCGCCGACGCTGGCGCGGCTCCCGAGGTTCGCGCGTAAGCGCGGGCCCTGACGGCCACTGAGTCATGACGCGGGCAGGTTCCTCCTCGGAGGGACCTGCCCGTTGTCTTTGCGGGCGCCCTGCCCTCGCCGCTGCTCAGTGCCGCGTCGGTGGCGTGTCCTGCGCGTCGGGCGCGGAGAGCCGCTGTGAGAGCAGGCCGAGCAGCTCCTGGGTGGAGAGCCGCCCCGCGCCGTCCTTGCCCTCCAGCACGTCCGCGACGAGCGCGCGCTTGTGCTCGTGCAGGGAGAGCATCTGCTCCTCAATCGTGCCGCGCGCCACCAGCCGGTAGACGGTGACGGGGCGCTCCTGGCCGATGCGGTGCGCGCGGTCCGAGGCCTGATCCTCCACGGCCGGGTTCCACCACGGGTCCAGGTGGATGACGCTGTTCGCGGCGGTGAGGTTGAGGCCGAAGCCACCGGCCTTGAGGGAGATGAGGAACAGCGGCGCGGTGCCCTCCTGGAAGGCCTTCACGGCCTCGGCGCGGCCCCTCGGCGTCGTGTGGCCATCCAGGTACTCGTAGACGATGCCGCGCGCGTCCAGCACCTCCCGCACCAGGGCCAGATGCGAGGTGAACTGGCTGAAGACGAGGGCGCGATGGCCCTCGGCGCGCAGCTCGTCCACGAGCTCCAGGAAGCGCTCCAGCTTGGAGGACTCCACGCGTGACTCGGCGTCGTAGAGGCGCGGGTGCGAGGCCAGCAATCGCAGCCGGGTGAGGGCCGCGAGCACCTCGAAGCGCTGCTCGTGCTCGCGCTCCCGCCGCTCGCGCATGACCTCCGGGCGCGATTCCAGCGCGGAGATGGCCGCCAGTCGCGCGTCCTCGTACAGCGTCCACTCGTCCGAGGACAACACGACGGGCACACGCACGTCGGTGCGCGGAGGAAGCTGCGCCTCCACCTGGGCCTTGGTGCGACGCAGGAGGAAGGGTTGCAGGACGCGGGCGAGCGCGGGGGCCGCGGTGGGGTCCACGCGGCGTTCAATGGGGATGGCGAACCGCGTGCGGAACGACTCCTGACTGCCGAGCAGCCCCGGGAAGACGAGGGAGAACACGCTCCACAGCTCGCCCAGGTGGTTCTCCATGGGGGTGCCGGAGAGGGCGAACTTGAAGTCGCCCTGGAGCGCCCTCGCGGCGCGGAAGCGATGCGTGCTGGCGTTCTTCAGGGCCTGGGCCTCGTCGAAGACGATGGTGGCGAAGCGCAGCTCGGACAGCCGGCCGATGTCTCGCGTCAGCAGGCCGTAGCTGATGACGAGCACGTCCCGAGGCCCCAGCCTCTCGAGCAGGCCGCCCCGGTCCGCCGCCTCGGAGAAGAGGCGCATCCGCAGCGAGGGCGCGAAGCGCTTCGCCTCGTCCATCCAGTTGAAGGCCACGGAGGTGGGCGCCAACACGAGCGCGGGCCCGTGCTTGCTTCGCTCCAGCAGGACGGCCAGGGCCTGCACCGTCTTGCCCAGTCCCATGTCGTCCGCGAGCACCGCGCCCGCGCCCCAGGAGGCCAGTCGCGTGAGCCACCGGAAGCCCTCCGCCTGATAGTCGCGCAGCTCCGTCTTCAGCGTCGCGGGGACCTTCGGCTTCAGCTCCTTCGCGGCGAAGATGCGCTCGACGAGCCCCTGCCAGGTCTTGTCCGCATCCAGCTCGGCGCCCGCGCCACTCAGGGCGGACAGGGCCTCCGCGGCGGCCGGCCCCACTTCCAGGCCATGGCGCGACGAATGGGCATGGTCCGCGAGCCGCTCCAGGTGCTGCCGCAGCGCCTCTTCGACCTCCACGTAGGTGTGGTCCTTCACCAGGACGAAGCGCTCCTTGCGGCGCGCGGCATCGAGCAGTCGCGCCAGCTCCACGCGCTCGCCCTGCACCGCGAGCCCGCCGAGCATCCCGAACCAGTCCCGCTTGCGCTCGACGGTGATTTTCAGCGCGCTGGCCCCTCGGTGGCTCGCGATTCGAAGCGGTGAGCCCAGCCACTCCAGCTCCGGACGAGGCTCCAGCTCCTGACACGCGGCGAGCAGCGCGAGCGCCCCCTGCACTCCCGAGAAGGTGTACGAGAAGGGCATCACCTGCGGCTCCGCGAGCGCGAAGGGCAGGCGCGTCTGGAGCGACTCGGCCTGCGCCAGCTCCTTCACGAAGTCGCGCACGGTGTGCACGGCGTCGTTGCCACGGCGTACGTAGACATCTCGCGGCCCCTCGCCGGGGATGAAGGACGTGCTGTCCGGGAGGGCGCGCACGCGCAGGTCCGCGCGCACCGCGCCGCCGGGTTCGATTTCGAGCCGCAGCACCGGGAGCTGGAGCACGGGGACGCGCTCACCCATGACGCCGCGAGGCAGGGACACGGGCAGCCGCACGGCCAGCTTCGCGAGCTTCTCCAGCAGCGCGCCGTGGCTCTCTGGCGGGAAGACATTGCCGTGGCGCTGGAGCACCGTGGCGAGCGCGCGGACCTCCGGGCCCACGTCCAGGAGGGTGAGCTGACGCGCGCCCTCGTCCCAGAGGAAGAGCGCCTCCTCGGGCTTCGACTTGCGCACGCGGTCCACCATCGACGAGGACAACGTCGCGCCGTCGACGCCCGCGGTGACGACCACCGCCCCACCCCGCTCCACCGCGACGATGCCCACCTTGGCGCGCTCGACGTGGATGAGCAGGTCCTGCGTGCCCTCCTGGTAGAGGCGGGGGTGGTCCACCAGTTCGACGAGCAGCGCGCGGGAGACGGGCCCGTCGTTGTCCGGGAGCAGCGACGCGAGGCGTGCGTCGAGCGAGGACAACTGCGCGCCGTGCTCTTGAAGCAGCTTGCGTCGGCTCACCTTCGCGCCCGTCGAGCGCTGGCCCTTCTTGTTGCGCCGGTGCACGTACGGGTGCACCTCCACGCCGTAGCCCTCGATGACGTCGACGCGCCAGGAGACCTCCACGCCCGCGCCGCTCCCGAGCCCCTCGTCGAGCGCGCGCTCCAGCGCCCGGAGCGTGCGGTCCCATCCCGGACGCACCAGCTCATCGAGCGTCTCACCAAAGCCCTCCGTCCAGGGTTGGCGCAGCCACATCAACACCGTGTCGATGGCCGCGAGCAGATGGACACACGGAGGCGCGCCACAGGTGCAGTCGCCCTGCACGGCGGTGGGCGTGAAGGTGAGGCTCGCCTCGGGGAGGATGAACCCCATCTGCGCGCCGTAGGGCAGCTCCGAGCAGCGCGTCTCGCGGAAGCGGAAGCCCGGGAGCTCGGAGTCGAGCTGGAGCGCGTCGCGACTCAGGACACTCGTGAGACGCGGGGCAACGGTGTGGGGCGCGCGGCCACGCAGGTCCAGGAGCAGGCCGTGGACGCGGTGCGTGCGTGCCTCTGGGGGCGGCGCGAGGCGTTCGGGGAGCGAGGCGCGGGCCTGCTCCGTGTTCCGACGCTCCTCCTCCACGAAGCGCCACGCGAGCAGCGGGAGCAGCTCCTTCATCTTCGGAGACGGGAGGGACTCCTGAATCCAGCGGGTCCGAGCCTCCTCGTTGAGCATCTCCACCAGACGGCGGCGGGCCGTCGCGGGACGGGCCTGGGGCAGGAGCGCGGCGTCCACCAGGGGCGTCAGCACCGTGAGGCTCAAGCGGGACAGGTGCTCGATGCCGTACTCCCGCAGCCAGGAGCGCAGGGCACCTTCCGTGGCGAAGTGTGGGACAGTCGAGGGGACGGGCTGCGGGCGCTCCACGGACATGGCCCTTCGCTTCTTCGCGAAGCGGAGGGGAAACGCAAGCGCGACGACGAAGCGGCCGGGCGGGCAACATTCCTTCCGTGACTTCCGCTTCCCCGCCATTCCACGGCACACTGGGGAACGACGCTCCCTTGCCAGGCGTCGGACCCGTCATGATGAAATCCGCTGGAGTGTGGGGACTGGGAGTCATCCTGCTCGCGGGGCCTGCGTGCACGCGGGCCTCGACCGAGGCGAACCGCGTCCCCCTGCCCGTCGACTCGGGCGCGGTGCGGGAGTCGGTGGAGGGCAATCGCTCCTCGCTGCCCACCGCTCCGGGCGAACCCAAGGGCGTCGTGGTCGAGCCTCCCGCGCGGAAGCAACCGTCCGGGGAGCCCGAGGCCCTCCGTGCGACGCCGAGATGGCCCGCGTCCGGCGCGCCGCTGACGCTCGTGTCGGCACACTTCCCCCAGGGGTTCGGCAAGCAGCGCGTGTACCTGGACGCGGGACATGGGGCGGAGGGGAACACCGGCAACCGGTCCGTCACGTGTGAGGACGAAGAGGTCTTCACGTTGCGAGTGGCCGAGGACCTGGCGCGGCGACTGGAGGCCACGGGCCGGTTCGAGGTGCGCCTCAGCCGCAAGTCGGGACAGCGGGTCGCCTATGCCGACCGGCTCACGGAGGCCGAGCGCTGGGGTGCGCACGTGCTGGTGAGTCTGCACTCGGACTCACGGGGAATGGCGCAGCCGTGGTCCCCCGCCGAGGGACAGGAGTGCAACCGCCAGGATGCGACGCCGGGGTTCAGCGTGCTGTGGTCCGAAGAGGCGGAGGCGCCACTCAAGGCTCGTCGGGCCACGCTGGCGCGGGCGCTTGCACGGAACCTGTCTCAAGTGGGCTTCCTGCACTACGACGGCGTGGACTACACGGGACTCTATGCCGCTGACTCCGCGCAGGCCGGAGTCTTCGTGGCGCGAGAGCCCACTCATCGCCGCATCTTCGTGCTGCGCAAGCCGACCATCCCCTCCGTCATCATCGAGACGCACCATGCGCTCGACTTCGAGGAGGCCGCACGGTGGCGCGAGGAGCGCACACTGGAGGCCTTTGGTTCAGCGGTGACGCAGGGGCTGGTGGACGCCTTCACGCCGGCTCTCGTCGCGGCACCCCAGATGAAGAGCCGCTGACGAGGACCGTACGTCAGCGCAGCCAGGCGAAGGCATGCTCGAGCTGAGCCACCGCGTCGTCGAGATAGCAGCGCCCATGTGCGAAGAGCACCCGCTGCGGCTTCCATCCGAGCATCCGCTGGTAGCAGGCGCGCGCCTGCGGCTTTCGTCCCCAGGACGTTGCCTGGACCTCACGAGGCGTCTGCCCCGGCCACATGGTGCCACCGAGGGACAGCAGCCACCGGAACCGAGGTTGGACGCGCTCCTGTTCGAGCGCCATGACCAGGTCCGCGAGGATCAACGTCGAGGAGGCCTTGTGGAAGAACACGACCTCTTCGACGAAGCGGCTGCCTCGGAAGATGAGCTGTTCGAAGTCGCTCGCCCAGGCCTCGGGGGCGGCATCCTGTAGGTCGGTGTCGAAGGGAACGTCGAGCTTCTGCGAGCGTGCGCGCTCACGGACTCCCGGAGAAGCCCAGACCGTGGCGTGCGGGTAGCGCGCCTTCCAGGCTGGGATGGCCGCGTAGTGGAACCGGTTCGGCGACACGAGGTGCTCGACCCGGCCGAGCATATCGACCTCCGCGAAGAGCTCGGGAGTCGGCGCCGTGGGAGACCAGAGCCACAAGCCCCCCGAGCCCAGCCGGACAATGACCATGCGCGTGGGGAATGGCAGTGAGACCGGGCCAAAGTTCATCCTCGCGACGGGCCCGTCCACCCACCAGAGGCCATCGGCGAGCGGCTTGAGCGTCGAGAGCGGACCATAGGGACGTATCCCATCGGTCCACTCGGAGGGCTCGTGGTTTCCTGGAGTCATGGCCCTTTCATACTCGGTTCGTGACGGAGCGCACCCGACTAAGTGCCCGCGTCCCGGTCCTCGTCAGCCTCTTCGTCCTCGAGGAGGCGTGCCAGTCGTGAGGTCAATGCACTCAGGTACGGCTCTCGCAGCACGCTGTAGTGGTCACCGGCGACGTCCTCCAGCTTGAGCTGTGCCTGTGGGACCCAGCGCGACCACCCATGGCTCGCGTCCACGGCCCGCTCGCGCCTCGCGTCCTTCGCACGGAGAAGCAGCATGCGCCCGGCGTAGGGTCCTGGACGGTACGTGGATAGTGCTCGGAGGTTTGCTCGCGTCACGTCGCGCCAGGCTCGAAGGTCGGTGTCCTGGACCTCGGGAGGCAGCCAGTTGGCGACGCGTGCGTGTTCGGCGAATCGAGCGAGCTGCTCGTCTTCCGTGAGGCCCATGAGCAGCTCCGGACGCAGCGTCGATTCCGCCCCCGCCGTGCGCGCCAGATCCATCGCCATGCCCGTGAGCAACAGCGCGTCCTCGGGCGCTGTCATGAGGGATTCGTCCCCTGGAGCGAAGCTGTCGAGGAGCACGAGTTGCTCCACCTGCTGCCCTTGTCGCTCCAGCTCACGCGCCATCTCGAAGGCGATGACGCCACCCATGGACCAGCCGCCCAGGATGTAGGGGCCGTCCGGCCGCACCACGCGCATGGATGCGACGTAGCGGCGCGCCAGTGCTTCCACCTGCTCCAACGGAGTCTCGTCTCCATCCAGCCCAGGCGCCTGGAACGCGAAGAAGGGTCGCTCCGTTCCGAGCGTGCGCGCGAGCAGCCGGTACGGACCCACCGCGCCACCCACCGCGTGAACGAAGAAGACGGGAGTACCCGAGCCCTCCGCCTGCAAGGTCACGCAGTCTCGAACCACGCCACCTGCCCGAGTTCCCTCCAGCCAGGACGCGAGCTGCACCACCGTGGGTGCCTCGAAGAGCGCACGCAACGGGACGTCCACACCTGTCAGCGCACGCACCCTCGCCACCACCTGCGTCGCCAGCAGTGAGTGTCCTCCCAGCTCGAAGAAGTCGTCCTTCCTCCCCACCCGCTTCGCGCCCAGCACCTCCGCGAAGACCTCCGCCAGCTTCGCTTCCGTCCCTGCTCGCGGGGCCTCGTACTCCTCCGCCGCCTGCGCCGCGTCCTCGGGCGCTGGCAATGCCCTGCGGTCCACCTTCCCGTTCGCCGTCAGCGGCAGCGCCTCCAGCACCACCACCACCGTCGGCACCAGGTACTCCGGCAGCTTCTTCCTGAGGCCCTCCTTCACCGCACTGGCGTCCAACCCCGCCCCCACCACGTACC
>NZ_JABXEM010000274.1:0-14560 GCF_013372595.1 Myxococcus sp. AM011 | reverse complement strand
TGTCGATGTGGGGCGTGCGGGCGGCGCCACCGCCCCCACGCTCAACGCCGCCGCCCGCACGCCCCACATCGACAATTTCGCCCGAACGTTCGTGCTATTTTTCGCCATGACGAGGTCCTCCTCGGAACGACACACCGCCAAAGAAATCTCAGGAGCCCTGGGGACGGGCGGCGCGCAGGAGCGCGTCGAAGGCGCGCCGG
This sequence comes from Myxococcus sp. AM011, assembly GCF_013372595.1. Lineage (NCBI taxonomy): Bacteria > Pseudomonadati > Myxococcota > Myxococcia > Myxococcales > Myxococcaceae > Myxococcus > Myxococcus sp. AM011. The sequence continues at coordinate 14,360 of NZ_JABXEM010000274.1, read as the reverse complement.
GCCCACGTCTCCGCGCGCGGCTCCTTCAAGAGGCGCGCGGAGTGGTGGAAGCCCAGGAGGAGCGCGTTCTCATCGTGGGCGAACTGCTCCACGTCCACGTCCTTGTGGAAGTGCCCCTCGGCGACGGCGATGCGCGCGGCCTGGGCCAGGCAGTCCAGCCAGTCCCGCTGCGTCTGCACCAGCCTGTCGCGCGCGGGCCCGGGCGCGTCATCCAGCTCCGTGGCCGCCGCCACGAAGATGCACCCGCCCTCCGGCACCAGCTCCCGCTCCCACGTCAGCCAGTTCTCGAAGAGGGCCCGCACCCGAGGCTCGCCCCGGGGCTGCGTGAGCGCCGGGCGGATGACCCGCTCGGTGAACAGCGCCGTCGCCGCCTCCAGGATTTCCACCTGGAGCGACGTCTTGGAACGGAAGTGCGCGAACAGGCCGCTCTTGGAGAGCTGCAGCTCCTCCGCCAGCCCGCCAATGCTCAACCCCTGCAAGCCCACCCGGCTGGCGAGCTGGATGGCCCGCTCGAGAATCGCCTGATGGGTGAGCTCGCCCTTGCGCATGGGCTCTTTCTAAACGCTCGTGCTTTTTTCCGCAAGCCGATGAACGGGAGACCGCTCAGCCCTCGGAGTTGCGCAGGAAATCCGCCACCTGGGCGAAGCGGTCATCCAGGAAGCGGCGCAGCCCACCCGTGACACCCCGCGCGTCCAGGGCCTTGCCCATGGCGCGCAGCCACGCGTCGCGCATGGACAGATCCACGGGCACATGGCCATGGCGCATCCGCAGGCGCGGGTGGCCATGCCGCTCCGCGTAATGCTGCGGCCCGCCAAGCCACCCGATGAGGAAGAGGCCGAAGCGCTCGCGCGTCCCGCCGTTCACCCGCCCCTGCTCGTCCAGCTCGTGCAGCTTCGCCAGCACCGGCTCGTGCGCGTCCATCGCGTCATAGAAGGCCCCCGCCAGCGCCATCACCGCATCCGCGCCACCGATGCGCTGGTACGGCGTGTCATCCAACGTGGGCACCCAATCATCCGAGGGGGCAACTTTGAGCTCAACGGGCATGACATCCTTCAACATCGGTGCGGGCGCGGGTCTTCCCTCGGTGGAACGAGCGCTCGGTGCGCCGTCGTGAGGGCTGTCGAGAGGGCGATAGGTTGGCAGGGCCCTCGCGGGTTGCCCATCGAAGATTTGACCGGGGTGAGACTCGGTTGCTAGAGCCTGCGCCACCCGTGCCCCCATCCACCCTTCCTCCGCGGACCCGCGCGATGCCTCCGCCTCGCGTCTGGGTGCTCGACGACAGCTCCGTCGAGACCGAGGCCATCCGCCGAGCGCTCACGCCCGCCTGTCAGGTGGAGACGTTCATCGACGGCGCCGCCCTGCTGGAGAAGCTGGGGCAGGAGCACGGGCTGTTGCCCGAGGTGCTGGTGCTGGACTGGTACCTGCCGGGCATGTCGGGCCTGGAGGTGTGTCGCTTCGTGCGCTCCGGGCCCGCCACCTCGCTGATTCCCGTGCTGCTGCTCACCGTCAACACGCGCGCGGACGACGTGGTGGAGGCGCTCGCCGCGGGCGCCAACGACTACGTCTTCAAGCCCTTCCGTCCGGTGGAGCTGGAGGCGCGCGTGCTCGCCCTGGCCCGCCTGGAGCGCCAGCGCCGCCAGTTGCTGGAGGACGAGCGCGCGCGGCGCATGCTGGCCGAAGGCACCCTGACGGAGGTGCAGGCCGCGGAGGAGCGCGCGTGGCGCAGCGAGCTGCGCTTCCGGCTGGCCGCCCGGGCCACGCGCGACGCGGTGTGGGAGTGGGACCCGCGCACGGACGCGGTGGATTGGACCAGCGGCCTGCACGAGCTGTTCGGTCATGTGTCCGGGAACATCCGCGACACGCGCGCCTGGTGGGCGGAGCGCCTGCACCCGGAGGACCGCGAGCGCGTGGTGCGCGGCCTGCGACAGGCCGTCTCCAGCGAGAGCCACGAGTGGCAGGACACCTACCGCTTCCAGCGCGGCGACGGCACCTGGGCCCACGTGGTGGACCGGTGCCACATCGTCCGCGACTCGGACAACCAGGCGGTGCAGGTGGTCGGGGCGATGCAGGACGTCACCGAGTGGCAGCAGACGGAGGCCGAGCGCCTGCGCCTGCTGGCCGAGGTGCACGCGCAGGCGGACTTCGAGCGGCAGCTCATCGGCATCGTCAGCCATGACTTGCGCAACCCCCTGGGCGCGATAACGCTGGCGGCGTCCCTCCTGGCGCAGCGTCCGGACGCGGATGACCGGCAGCAGCGCAACGTGCAGCGAATCCTGCGCGCGGCGGAGCGGGCGACGCGGATGATTCGCGACCTGCTCGACTTCACCCGGGCCCGGCAGGGCCGGGGGCTGCCCATCTACCCGCGCCCCATGGACCTGCACGAGGTGGTGCACGCGGCGCTGGACGAACTCCAGGCGGCCTGGCCGGAGCGCCGCATCGTCTCCGAGTACGAGGGCACCGGCGCCGGCTCGTGGGACCCGGACCGCATCGTGCAGGTGCTCGGCAACCTGGTGGGCAACGCGATGCAGTACAGCCCGCCGGACACGGTGGTGCGCGTCATGGCGCGGGGCGAGGACTCGGGCATCGTGCTGGAGGTCCACAACAAGGGCCTGCCGATTCCCGGCGACATCCAGTCGCGCATCTTCGAGCCGCTGGAGCGCGGCGTGGAGCGTCCCGAGGACCGGGGCATGCGCAGCATCGGCCTGGGGCTCTACATCGTGCGCAGCATCGTCCTGGCGCACGGCGGCACCGTGGAGGCGCACTCCACCCAGGAGCAGGGCACCACCTTCACCGTGCACCTCCCCCGTCAGCCGCCCGTCGCGCTCGCCACCAAGGCGGCCGAGGATGACGGCCAGGCCGCGGGGTAGCGGCCTTCACTCCACCCAGCGCTTCGGCCTGCGCTTCAGCGTGGTGACACCCAGTTTGTCGCAGAAGGACTCGAACGTCGCCCGGGGCACGCCCCGCCACGCCAGGTCCTCCAGCGTCTTCGTGCCGGGCAGCGGCGCGTCCGTCACCAGCGTGGCGAGCCGCCGGTACAGGAGCGCATCTGCGCGGTGCTCGCGCAGCGTCGCGGCGAGCTTGTCCGCGCCGCGCGGGCGCACCGTCCACGTGCTCGCGTCGTCCGGAATCGACTCCAGCTTCCCGTAGGCCGTCAGCAGCGACGCCGCGCCCTTCTCCCCGAAGCCCTTCAGCCCGGGGATGCCGTCCGCGACATCGCCCATCAACGCGAGCCAGTCCGGCACGCTCGCGGGGGACACCCCCAACTTCGCGCGCACCGCGTCCTCGTCCAGCACCTTCTCCTGCCGCCGGTCCACCTGCACCACGCGCTGGCCGCGCACGCACTGGCCCAAATCCTTGTCCGGCGTGCAGATGCGCACCTGCTCCACCTGGTCCGCCCACTTCGCCGCGGCGGTGGCCAGCGCGTCGTCCGCCTCGTGCTCCTTCATGGACCACACGCGCACGCCCAGCGCCGCGACGGCCTCCTCGGCCAGGTTGAACTGCGCGTGCAGCTCCGGCGGGACGCCCTCGTCGCTCTTGTACCCGGCGAACAGCGCGTTGCGGAACGAGCGGATGGGGTTGTCGAACGCCACCGCCACGTGCGTGACGGCTTCGTCCGCGTCGTGCAGCAGCATCAGCAGCGAGGACATCAGTCCCACCGACGCCTTCACGTCCTGCCCGTCCGGCGCGGCGTGACCCGGCCGGGGCGAGAAGTGGGCGCGGTACAGCTCGTAGGTGCCATCCACCAGATGCAGGCGCATGCCTCCTCCTACCGCTCCTGGCGCCTTCCAGCCAGCTTCCGCCGACGTCACGACGCCGCGAGCGCGCAAGGATGGCTTGCGATATCGCGTGGCCGCCCGCTCCCTCTCCGGGCGGCTTGTCCCGGTGTGGATTGCCGGGTTGTCGGCCCGAGCACACTTCAGGACCTGGGGCGCGACACCCGCGCTCCGTGGACTGACGGCTGGAGGTAGACCGTGCGCCCGAAGCTGCTTGCCGCGATGCTGTGCGCCACCCTGTTCGGGTGCGCCGGCCAGAGCGTGAAACACGTCTCGAACAGCAAACGAACGGAGGCCATCGCCTCCATGCGCGCAGCCGAAGGAGCCGGCGCCGCGCGCATCCCCGAAGCCGCGCGACATCTGGAGTTCGCCCGCCAGCAGGTCAACAACGGCGAGCAGCTTCTGGTGGATGAGGACACGCCAGGCGCGGAGCTGAGCTTCATGCAGGCGGACGCGGACGCGGACCTCGCGTTGGCGCTCGCACGTGCGTTGCCCCTGGAGCGGCAGGCACAGCAAACCACCCAGCAGGCCCAGGCGCTGCAACGCGGCCTGCAGTGAGCCCACTCCCGGAGGAAACCGTCATGGTGCGAACCAAGCGTGGATGGAAGGCCCTCGTCGGAGCGACGACGCTCCTCGCGGCGGGGAGCGCGAGTGCCGCTCCGCCCAAGGAGCTCGTGGAGGCGCGGTCGGCCTACCAGCAGTTGATTGCCAGTCCCCAGGGGCGTGAGCGTCCCCGGGAGGTGACCGAGGCGCGCGATGCCCTGCGCGAGGCGGAGCAGGCGTACCAGAACGAAGACCACTCCACCCGCGCCCGGGTGCTGGCGTACGTGGCCCTGCGCAAGACGGAGACCGCCAACGCCTGGGGCAGCGCGGAAATCGCCGCCAGGCAGCAGGCCCAGGCCGAGCGGGCCCTGAGCCAGGCCCAGGCCCGACATGAGCAGCAGCGGCTGTCGCAGACCCAGGCGGCCCAGCAGCAGCAAGTCAATGACCAGCGGCTGTCGGAGGAGTCCTCCCGACGCCAGCAACTGGAGACCGAGGCCCAGCGCCTGGCCCAGCAGAACCAGGAGCTGCAACGCCAGACGGCGGAGCTGCAGGCGCAGCAGCAGGCGCGAAGCCAGGCGGACCAGCAGACCGCCCAGCAACTCGAGGCCGAGCGACAGGCGCGCCTGGAGGCCGAGCGCAAGGCCAGCGCGGCGCTGACGCAACTGGACCGGGCCAACAAGGACCTCAAGGTGAAGGAGGAGGCGCGTGGCACGGTGCTGACGCTGTCGGGCAGCGTCCTCTTCGCCTCCGGTGCGTCGGACCTGCTGCCGGTGGCCCGGGACAGGCTGGCGGACGTGGCCCAGGTGCTGAAGGAGGGCGACAAGCCGCTGCTCATCGAGGGACACACGGACTCGCAGGGCTCGGACGCGCTCAACGAGCGGCTGTCCTATGCGCGCGCCGAGCGCGTGAAGGAGTTCCTCATCGACCAGGGCGTGCCCGCCAATCGCATCGAGGCGCGCGGCATGGGTGAGTTCCAGCCCGTGGCCACCAACGCCACGGCCGAGGGTCGCGCGAACAACCGCCGCGTGGAAATCGTCATCGAGCGGGGCGGCCAGCGCGCCGTCGGTGGCAGCGGCCAGGGCGAGGGCACCGGTGGCGCGGGCTCCGAGCAGAAGAAGCAGGCTCCGGAGTCGGGCTCCTCCAGTGACACCCTGCCGCCCCAGGAGAACACGAGCGGCGCGGTGCCCTCGGGCCAGCAGGGCCCTGCCTCGGACCACGAGGACTTCCACGGCGGCACGGGGGGCGGCGGCAACATCCCCGCGTCGGAGAGCCAGGGGCAGCAGGGCACGTCGGCCGACCATGAGGACTTCCATGGCGCGGGCGGCTCCAACCCGGACGGGAAGCAGTAGTCACGCCGACGCCCGCCCGGCCTCGCGCCGGGTGGGCCTGGCATGAAGCGCCTCGGTGATGTGCGTGAAGACTCCTCGCTCCGGACTTGCTGGTGGCCCCTGGGCCCCGGGAGGCCCGGAGCGTGGTGCTTCGGCCACCCCGCCGAGCCCCTGTTCCCTGGAGCAGGCCCATCACCTCGGGCCTTCCGGTTCAGGCGCGCGCGGCGAGAGGACACGCTAGCCTGCGGGCCGCTTTCGCCATGGCCTCCGACAAACACACCGTCCTGCTCACCACCGAGCGCCTGAGGGTGACGCAGTTGCCCCCCGACGGGGCGGCGCGCGTCGTGGCCTATTACGAGGCCAACCGCGACCACCTGGGCCCGGTGTCTCCCACGCGGCCCACCCACTTCTACACGCTGACGTACTGGCGCACGCGGCTGGCGCAGGACTTGGAAGACGCGCGCTTCGACATGTCGCTGCGCCTGGTGGTCCTCCCGCGCGCGGAGCCGCTGTCGTCCGCGCCCGTCATCGGCAATATCTCCCTCACGAACATCGTCAGGGGTCCGCTCCAGGCGGTGACGCTGGGCTATGGCCTGGACCACCGCCACGAGGGACAGGGCTTGATGACGGAGGCCCTGCGCGCCGTCTGCGCCCACGCCTTCACCACCATGGGCCTGCACCGCATCCAGGCCAACCACCTGCCGGAGAACCTCCGCAGCGCCGCGGTGCTGCGACGGCTGGGCTTCACCGTGGAGGGCTACGCGCGCGACTTCCTGCGCATCGACGGCCGCTGGAGGGACCACATCCTCACCGCCCTCGTCGCCCCCGAGGGCAGCCCCACCGCCGCCGAATAGTCTGGAGGCCGCACCGTGGCGTATCTGTTCCTGCTGGGGGCCATCGCCTGCGAAGTGGTGGCGACGAGCCTGCTGAAATCCACCCAGGGCTTCACCCGCCTGTGGCCCACCGTGGGCTGCCTCACGGGCTACGCGGTGGCGTTCGCGCTCCTGTCGCAGGCGGTGAAGCAGGTGCCGGTGGGAGTCGCCTATGCGATGTGGTCCGGCCTGGGCACGGCCGCCATCGTCGCCATCGGCGTCGTCTTCCTGGACGAGCCCATGAGCGCCACGAAGCTCCTCGGCGTGGCGCTCATCATCTCGGGCGTCGTGCTGCTCAACCTGCGCGGCGCGCACTGAGCGCCCGCGCGGGGCGACTCAGCGCGGAGACGCGACGGCCCGGGGCGCGCCATTCGCTCCCGCGGGCAGGTGCGTGTCCAGCCACTCCACCGTGCGCCGCATCCGGTCCACCACGTGCTCCGGCTTGCGCAGGGTGTGGCCCTCGTCCGCGTAGACGATGAACTGGGTCTTCACCCCCAGCTCCTTCAGCGCGTGGTGGAACTCGTAGCCCTGCGTGACGGGCACCTCCACGTCCCGCTCGCCGTGCAGCACCAGCGTGGGCGTGCGCGCCAGCTTCACGTAGTTGATGGGCGAGCTGCGCGTGTACACCTCCGGCTCCTCGTACACGGACGCGCCGAAGTACGGCCGCATCCACGCGTCGATGCGGTTGGTGCCGTAGTAGCTCTGCCAGTTGGCGATGCCCGCGCCCGCCACCGCCGCGCGGAAGCGCTGCGTCTGCGTCACCGCCCACATCGTCATGAAGCCGCCGTAGCTCCACCCCATGACGCCGATGCGCGAGGGGTCCACCGGCGCGCGCGCCAGCACCGCGTCCACGCCCGATACGATATCGCGCAAGTCCCCGCGTCCGAAGTCGCGCCGGTTGGCCTGCGTGAAGTCCGCGCCCTGGCCGAAGCTGCCCCGGAAGTTGGGGAGGAAGACATAGTAGCCCCGGGCCGTGAAGAGCAGCACGTCCGGCCGGAACGAGGGCACCACGCCCGCCGCCGGCCCGCCGTGAATCATCGTCACCATGGGCGCCCGAGCACCCGACGTGGGCGCCATCGACGGGGCGGGCGCCACCAGCCAGCCCTGCACCTCCACGCCGTCGCTCTTCCACGACAGGTCCTTCGTCTCGCCCACCAGCGCGCGCAGGTCCTCCTCGCGACGCGTGAGGCGCTCCCAGTCCCCCACCGGCCCCACCCACACATTCTGTGCCTGGGCGAAGGACTCGCGCACCACCGCGCTGCGCTTGCCGTCCCGCGACAGCGACAGCCCCACGGAGCCGCCCGCGCTCACCCGCTCCGGCCCCTTCCACAGCACCGTCACCCCACCCTGCCCCGTCGGGTCCACCGAGGCCACCGCCGACTCGCCCCTCACCTGCGCGCCGAACATCAGCCTGCGGGGCGCCACCCACTCCAGCGTCGTCGCCGTCGCCTTCATCCCCTCCGTGAGGTTGCGCGCCTTGCCGCCATCCAGCGGCACCAGCATCACATCCCCTCCGTTGACGCCCTGGTCGCTCATCAACCCCTCGATGACGGCCACGTGCTTCCCATCCGGGCTCCACACCGGCTCGGCGAGCTGCCACCGGGGCGCGTACACCACGCGCGCGCGGCCGTTGGCCGTCTCCAGCACGTACAGCTTCGCCAGCCACCAGCTCGCGTCTCCGGGAGGCGGCGCCGCGATGAAGGCCAGCCGCGTGCCGTCCGGACTCCATGCGTACTCGTAGACGAAGAGCTGCTCGGGGGACACCGCGCGGTGGGCGCCGTCCGCCACGGACACCAGCGCCACGCGCCGCACCGGACTGGACTCGCGCACCACGCCCGTCTCGCGCGCGGCGGGGCCCGAGGGGCCCTTGGCCTCTGCGGCCCCCTCACCCTCCATCACCAGCACCGCCAGGGACGCGCCATCCGGCGACCACCGCGGCGAGGCCAGAGGCCCCGTGAAGGACGTCACCTTCCGCGCCGGCACCTGCCCCAGCTCCGCGACGTACACCTGGGGCTGACCCCGCTGGAGCGCGTCGGAGAGGAACGCCAGCCGCTTGCCGTCCGGACTCCAGGCGATGGACGACTCGTCACACGCGCGCGCCTCGGGACAGGCGCTGATGCGCACCGCCTTGGGCTCGCTCACGTCCAGCTCCACCGCGTGGATGAGCGAACCGCCCGTCGACGCCGCCTCCACCCACGCCACCCACGTCCCCTCCGGAGACAGCGCCACCTGGCGGAAGCGCGTGGTGCGCCCCACCGCGCCCAGGATGGACTCCACCGACAGCTTGCCCGTCTTCGTCGCGGCCCCACGGACGACGACGGTCTCACGGTCCAACGCGGAGGGCGCGGGCGCCGACTCCCCCACCTGCGCGAACGCAGGAGGCACCGCGCACCACAGCGCCATCCCCAGGCCGACGACTCTCGCCACCATCCGAATCAACACATCCCCCCACGGGTCTGGAAGAGAGCACCAGACTACATGAGTGGGACGGCCTCGCATCCGGACACTTGCTCCGCGCACCCTTCGCACGGCGCCCAGGCCAGGCATGTCGTTCGTTGGACCTCGGAAGTTTTGGCGTGCGAGGAGTGACTCAGCGCGTCCATCGCCCGACAGACGCCACACTTCGAGGGAGCCATGCGCCAGGGCCGGTGAAGACTGCCGGGCCATGGCACGAACCGAGCGCGAGAAGATGCTTGCGGGGGAGCTGTACAACGGCTGGGACGCGGAGCTGACGGCGGCCAGGGCCCGGGCGCGCCGGCTCTTGCGCCTCTACAACGACACGCTGATGGAGGACGAGGAGGCCCGTGCGAGGCTGCTGGACCAGCTCATCGGGAAGCGGGGCGAGGGCTGCTACCTGGAGCCGCCCTTCCACTGCGACTACGGCACCTTCATCACCCTGGGCGAACGCGTCTACATGAACTTCCAGTGCGTCATCCTGGATTGCAACCAGATTACCATTGGTGACGACGTGTCATTTGGCCCCAACGTGCACATCTACGCGGCCACGCACCCGCTGGACGCGGACGAGCGAATCAAGGGCCCGGAGCTGGCGAGGCCCGTCACCATCGGCGCGAAGACGTGGGTGGGCGGCGGCGCCATCATCGTCGCGGGCGTCACCATCGGCGAGGGCGTCACCATCGGCGCCGGCAGCGTGGTGACGAAGGACGTCCCGCCGTACGTGCTGGCGGCGGGAAATCCCTGTCGCGTCATCCGCTCGCTGCGCTGAGGGCTTCAGCGCTTCGTCATGTCGAACAGCGCGCGCGCCTGCGGGCCCAGGAACCCGTCGAAGGCCGGCGAGCGCTCGGCAATCTCGAAGTACGCATAGGGCCACGGCCGACGGCCGCCCTCGCGCAGCGTCACCGACAGCGGCGCGGCCTGGGTGGCCGTCTGCCGCAGCGACGTGCCCGGCGCGCCTTCGATGTCCGCCTTCATGGGCACGCCCGCGTCGCGCATGCGCTGCTGCCACGCCTCCACGTCGTCCACCGAGCCGGTGAAGTGGTTCACCTTGCGGCCGAAGGCCAGGAGCCAGGCGCCGTACTGCGACTCCTTCTCCAGCTCCAGCAGCGCGGCCTCCGACGGGGGCGGCGGCGAACAGAACCACGCCGCCAGCGCGTCCACGTCCTCCGGCGGCGGCGGGTCGTCCGGCAGCGTGCCGAGCAGCTCCCGGGCGCGCGGCGACAGCTCCTCCGACTTCAGCTCGGAGAGGAAGACGCGCGGCAGCCCCTCCGGGTGCGACAGGTAGATGGCGGAGAGGTGCGCGTCGGGGAAGGTGTACGCCCCCGCGGGCTTCCAGCCCAGCCGCTCGAACGGACGCGAGAAGAGGGCGATGCCGCCGCCGGGCCGAGCCAGCGAGCGCAGCGCGACGTGGTCATTGCGAAAGCTGCCCCCGGAGAGCTGCACGAAGGTGCGCGCATAGGGCACCTCGGAGGCGTAGCGCTCCCAGAGCAAGTCCAACAGCCGGGTGGCCTGAGAAGTCGTCATGGCGGCGCACTCTAATCCGCCCAGAAAAGTGCGGCGGCGCGCGACTCCGAGCCCTTGGAGGGGACTTCGTTCGGAGACGCGCGCCGCGCGCTAGAGACTCGCCTTGGAGTTTCGAGTCTCTGTACCCTTCTTGGTATGCATTGACTTCCGTTCCGGCCCGCTCGGCGCCACCCGAAGTCGTGCGGCGAAATAGGGTGCGTCGTTGGAAAACGCCAGTGCCGCGCAAGAGTGAGCATCAAAGCCGCGTTGCGCCACCCTGTAGCCCCACTAATTGACACGATTGTGAATAGAAAGTTGCGCCGTTGCTGTGTCGCGCGCGTCACGTCGCCGTCAACGCGCCCGACTCAGGCGAGGGCGGAGACGAGCCCCCAGGCCCACCTCCACCCTCTTCCACCACGAAACCCCACACCGGGCTCGCGCTGGACGACCCCCGAGCACCGCCGGATGCGCACGCGTCACCTCTCCACTGGGGCGGAGAAGCACGCGCGGATGAGCTTCCGCGAAACGGCGGACCCGGTCGGCACGCTGATGAACGCGGGCCCCGGAGAATCTTCCCTCCGCCCTCTCGATTTCTCGTCCTGTGACTCGCGCCTCATCAGCGCCCGAGAATGACGCACCGCTCCATGGCGGACGCGCGTCAGTGGAGGTGTTCGGGGAACATGGGCAGGCCGTGGAAGAAGCGGCGTCCGCTCTCGAAGCGGCGGTGGAAGCAGACGCGGTCCTCCACGTACATCCGGGCCATGTCCTCCTCACCGTAGGCGCGGAAGAAGGCGGCGCGGGCCTCGTCACAGGCGTTCTCGTATTCGGCGAGCAGGGCCTCCCAGTCCTCCGGCGGCGGCTCCTCGTCGTCGTGCCAGATGCCGTCCTCCATGCCGTACTCGCGCTCCATCAGGTCCAGCTCCAGCGCCAGGCGCTGGACGCGCGGTACCTCCGTCAGCGCCTCGTCCGCCATGGCGGTGAGGATGTGGGCCACCAGGAAGAAGCCCGCGTCCGGCGGCACCACGCCCTCCTCGCGCGCGGCGCGGAAGGCGACGAGCAGCTGCGCATCCATCGCGTCGTCCCCCAGCTCCAGCAGGCGCGTGGCGAGCCCTCGCCACCGGTCCTCCGTCTCGCGGGCCTCCTGGAGGGCCAGGGTCAACTCAGGGTCTCGCGTCTTCTTCATCTCGTGCTCCTGTCGGGATTGCCCCGCAAGCTCTCATCCGGGTCTGACGTGTGGACCTCGAATCCACGGACGTCGGTGTTCGCGGTTGCTTCACTCGTGCGTCGGGTGGCGGACGGGGTCCGCGCGCGGTGTCGGGAGGTGGACGGGTGCGGGCCCGCGCGGCCATGCTTCGCGGCACCGTGCCCCTGGCTTCGCGTCCCATCTCCCCCTCCGACAGCGACTTCCTCTTCGCCCTGTACGCCAGCACGCGGGAGGGCGAGCTGTCGGCGTGGGGTTGGACACCCGCGCAGGCGGAGGTGTTCCTGCGCATGCAGTGGCAGGCGCGGGGGCGTGACTGGTCCGCGCGGTATCCGACAGCGGAGGACCGGGTGGTGTTGGTGGACGGTCAGCCGGCGGGCAGGTTGCTGGTGGCGCGCGGCGAGAAGGAGTGGCGGCTGGTGGACATCGCCCTGTTGCCCACGCGCCGGGGCGGGGGCCTGGGGGCACGGCTGTTGCGCGAGCTGCTGGAGGCCGCGGGCGAGGCGCGCGTGTGCGTGCGCCTGCACGTCCTCCGCGACAGTCCCGCGCGAAAGCTGTACTCGCGACTGGGCTTCCAGGAGGAGTCCGGCGCTCCGCCCACGCCGGAGGATTCTCCGTACGTGGCCATGGAGTGGACGCCCGCGTCACATGCGGGCTGAGGGCGACAAGGCCCGGCTTGGGGGAAGCGCGCCATGCCCCTGGAACACGAACGGGCCGCGCGCCGATTGCGCGCACCGTGACGCCGCCGGGGAAATGCGAAGAAGCGCGCGGAGGCCCTGAAGACAGACAACGGGAGGACACTTCCGCGCGCTTGCTCCGGGGTCGCTCGCACGACCCGGGTGATGAAGCCATGGGCTGGCACGGGGCCGCTCGCGCCACGTCCATGGCCTGGATGCCAGCGGTGTCCCCCCGACTCGGATGCGAGCCGCCCCGTCCAGCGATTCAGCACATGCGCCCGGCCCATCCGCCGTCGGGCCGCGAGGGCCGGACGACACGAAGCACCGGGTGGGCCCGTGAGGGCCGAGGTGGGTCGCCCGTGGCGACCCGGCCTCCACATCACGACTCCCGCCGTCAGTCCCGAAGACAGACGGCGGGGGATACCTGGGTGCCCCACGAAGAAGGCCGAGGTGAGCCGCTCCAGCGACTCAGCCTCCACATCACGACTCCCGCCGTCAGGTCTCGAGGACGAGACGGCGGGCGCCTTCCCCCGCTTAGAGGAAGATGTTCTCCGGCGCGGGAACCACGGTCTGGAAGGTGAAGCCCGCCGCGCCAGCGCCGGAGGTGATGCCCGTCGCGCCGCCGTCGCCGCCGTCACCACCCATCGCGCCGCCGCCGCCGCCCGCCGTGGTGGCGGTGCTCGCGCCCTGGGGAGGAGCCGTGGTGCCCGCCGCGCCGCCACTCACGTCGAGGGTGCCCGTGATGGCGGGACTGGCGCTGGAGAGCAGGTGGATGATGCCGCCACCGCCACCGCCGCCACCGCCCTTGCCCGCGCCGCCCGCGTTGTTGGCATCTCCACCGCGAGCGCCCACCGCGCGGATGAATCCCCCCACCGTCACGTTGACCTTGCCCACGATGACGACGACTCCACCCGCGCCACCGCCAGCGCCGACGGTGTTGCTCACCGCGGGACCGCCCGCATCGCCATTCGCGTTGATGACGCCGCCCGATGGCACCCGCACCGTGCCCTGCGAGAGGATGACCAGCGAGCCGCCACCTCCGGAGCCCGTCACCCCCGCGACCTTCGCGCCTGAGCCACCACCCGTGGGACCCGGCCGCAGGAGCTGCGCGGCCTGGAGCGGCTGCAGGCCCAGGCCCTTCTGCGGCTCGCCAGCGGCGGACCGGGACACGCCCGCCGTCGCGGGACCCGCGCCGCTGTCCTCGGTGCCCTGGTCCACGATGATGGTGCCGTTGATGGTGACGTCCCCCGTGGCGCGGATGACCGTGCCGCTCGGAACGATGAGGGTGCCGGTGACAGTCACCGTCGTGAACTGGAGGTGCTGCCGCCCCGCCAGGGTGTTGAAGCCACCGGCCGTGGTGAGGTCCAACGTGTTGCCGGAGGCGACGGTCAGCGCGCCACCCGAGCCGTCACCATAGACGCCCGTCGAACCCGCCGGCCCCTGCGGACCCGTCGCGCCGGTTGCACCCGTCGCGCCCGTCGCACCCGTTGCACCGGGGGTGCCCGGCGTACCCTGCGCGCCCGTCGCACCGGGAACGCCCTGGGGACCCTGGGCCCCCGCGCACACGTACCGCGTCAGCGCCGCATTGACCTCACCCGCGTCCAGCACGCCGTTGCCGTTGGCGTCCTGCCCGAACTGGAGCCGCACACCGCCCGTGGCGCAGTTGGCGCCCGCCGGCTCGGCGGCCGTCGCCGCCACCGAGTGGAGGCCCGCGGCGCCCTGCGGACCCGTCTGCCCTTGCAGACCCTGCGGACCCGTCTGCCCTTGCACGCCCTGCGGACCCTGGGGCCCCGCGCACACGAAGCGCGTCAGCGCATCGTTGACCTCGGCGGTGTCCAGCGTGCCATTGCGGTTGGTGTCCACGCCCACTTCCAGCTTCACGCCACCGGTGGCGCAGTTCGCTCCGGCCCCTTCGGCCGACGTGCGCACCAGCGCGCTCAAGCCCGTGGCGCCCTGCTGTCCCTGCTGCCCCTCCGGCCCCGTCCCGCCCTGAGGCCCTTGAGGCC
>NZ_JABXEM010000273.1:0-14625 GCF_013372595.1 Myxococcus sp. AM011 | reverse complement strand
GGCCACCGCCCACCCCGCGCCCCATGTCCTCACCAGTCGCATGCCGCCTCCGCAAGGAATGCCTCGACGCGCGCCTGCTCCAACTGGAACTCGCGCACCACCAGCGCCAGCTCCGCTTGTCGCAACTGCGCCGCCGTCTGGATGAGCTCCAGGCTGGTGCCCGTGCCCACCTCGAAACTGCGTCGGGTGAGCCTGTCGTTCTCCTCGGCCAGCACCCGCTCGTGCGAGGAGATGTCCCGCGAGGCCTGGGAGACCTCCACCCCGCGCCGCGCCTGCGTGACTTCCACCGTGACGGAGCGCTCCAGTTCCACCACCTGCTGGCGCGCGATTTCCGCCTCCGCGCGGGCCTGTCGCAGCAACCCCTCGCGCGCCCCGCCGTCCCAGAAGGGCAGGAGCAGGTTGGCGCCGATGTTCCAGATGGGCACGTTCACGAAGTCGTCCGTCACCGTGAGGGCAATCGTCGTGCTCGTCAGGGATATCGAGGGCGCGTACTGCGCCTTCACCGAGCTGACCTGCCGCTGCGCCACCTTGAAGCGCGAGCGCGCCGCCGCCAGGTCCGAGCGCCCCTCCAGCTCCTGGAGCTGGCGACAGTCCTTCCTCGCGCTCTGGAGCAGTTCGTCCACGCGCACGCCCTTGGCCAGGCCCACCGCCTGCGGCAGGCCCAGGGCGAGCCCGAGCGCCTCGCGCGCCTGTCGCAAGTCCTCGTCACCCGTCACCACGAGCGCCCGCGCGGACTCGGTGTCCTGCTTCACGCGCACCACGTCCAGCTTGGTGCCCGCGCCCAAATCCAACCGGCGCTGCGCGAGCGCGAGCCGCTCCAGGGCGGTGCGCAGGTTGACGCGGTTGACCTCGGCCAGTCGCTCCTGCGCGGCCACCTGCACCAGCGCCCGCGCGAGCGAGGCACTGAGCTGACGCCGCGTCTCCGCGAGCGACCACCCCGCGGCGCGCTGGGCCTCGCGCGCCGTGCGCCGCTGGTCGATGGCCTGCAGGTCGAACAGCGGCACGGACGCGGAGAGGATTCCGGCGAAGGGGGGCTGCGTGGGGGTCAGGGTGCTTCCCGTCCCCGACCCCGTGCCTCCGAGTCCGCCACTGATGCCGCCGCTGATGCTGTCGCCCGTTCCGCCGATGAAGGTCGTCGACTCGGGGTCCAGCACGTTGTACTGCACGCCCACCGTGCCGGTGATGACGGGCAGCAGGCCCGCCAGGGCGACTCGCGCCTGTCCCGCCGCGGACTCCACCTGGGCCAGCGCCGTCCTCAAATCGGTGGACCGCTGCCGCACCAGGTTCAGCGCCTCTTCCCAGGACTTCACCTGGATGGGCGCGGGCGGCATGGGTGTCAGGAGCGGGTCCGACACCTCGGGCTGTGGTGCCGCGGGTGGCTCTTCGCTCGTCTCCGTGGCTTCGTCGTCGGGCTCCTGGACGGGCGCATCCTGTCGCTGAGAGGAGGTGCTCGACGCCCGTGACGGCGCTCCAGGGGGCTTCGCGAGTGTGCCCTGTCCTGGGGTCGACGGTGGCCTGGGCGCGCCGGGATTCTGGATGGGCAGCACCTTGGGCGCGCCGTGTCCCTGGGTCCGCTGTCGCACGGCGGTCGGCGGTCTGGCCTGGGCGAGCGGCACCCCTGGCTCGGAGCCAGGGTGCGAGAGGAGGAGGGCGAGCAGCAGGGCGTTCATATCGGGTGCCCTGAGGTAGGGGAGGCACCCGATACCGGCCACGTACCCCAGGGCCGGTCCACGCCTGTCGGACAGAAGGGACGAGAGGCTGCTCAGCAGTGGATGGAGCGTGCGGGGCTTGCGTTCGCCGCGTGGCTGCCGCTCAGCGGCCCTGTTTGAGCATGGACAGACGCTGCTTCGCCGCGCGGCTCTGCGGGTCGAAGCGCAGCGCGTCCTCGAGCCGCTCCTTGCCCTTCTCCACTTGTCCCTGGACGACATACAGGTCGGCCAGACGGACGAGCGCGTCGGCGTTGTAGGGCTGCAAATCCAACGCCCGCTCGAACTCGCGGATGGCGGTGGGCAGGTCCTTCCGGCGCACGGCGAGCTGCCCCAGCATGATGTGCGGCTGCACGAGCCCGGAGGTCTCCGGCCGCGACGCCAGCGCCTCCACGGCCGCGGTGCCGCGCGTGTCGCCGAAGCTCGCCAGCGTCAGCGCCGCGGACTGGCGCACCCACGTGGAGCCATCCTGGAGCAGCGCCGCCAGGTCCTCCGTGGCCTCCTTGCCACCCACGGCGCCCAGCGCATCGATGACGTCCGCGCGCAGCACGCTGTCCTGCGTTCCCTTCAGTGCGGCGCGCAGGGCGGGCACGGCCTCTTTCTTGTACCGACGCCCGAGCACCTTCGCCGCCACGCCGCGCAGCGACGCCGCCTCCTTCGAGTCGGCGAGCACGGCCTCCAGCGCGGGCCGGCTGGTGTCCGCCGTCTTGTCATCGAAGGCATCCGCCAGGCGCACGCGCCGCTCCTGCCGCTTCGCGGAGTCCGGCCACAGTTTCGTCAGGGCCTGGTCCATGGCCTCGGGCGTCTGTTTCGTGTGACAGGTGTTGCAGGCATTGGGGATGGCGTGGCGCGTGGTGTTCCCGGGCGCGGGCACGTCGAGCGCGTGGTCCGCGAACTTGTCGAGCACGCCGGAGACGACGGGCGGCATGTGACAGGCCAGGCAGTCCTGCGCGGCGCGGCCGGTGTGCTGGGTGTGTTTCGTGCCCGCGGCGAACAGGTCCGCGTGGCATTGCTGACAGGTGGCCGAGCCCACCGAGATTTTCGCGGCGGTCTTCTCCGGAAGGTTCAGCTCGTTGGGGGCGTGCGGCTCGTGCGGCGCGGTGTGACAGGTGAGGCAGGTGGCGCCGCCCTGGAGGTGGCACTGCGACTGGATGAGGGCCTGGTACTCGAAGCTGGAGGTGCTGGGGCGACCGTCGGTGAAGTAGTCGCCGGAGCGCTCGTTGCCCACGAAGAGGACGATGGGCTGGTAGAAGTCCTCATACTTCTGGCCGGGCTGGAAGCGGTGCGCGCCGTCGAGGATGGGGAAGAGGGGACGGCGCGGGCCATGGCACTGCGCGCACACCGCGAAGCCCAGCTCCGAGGACAGCTTCGATGGCTGGACGATGTCCTTCGGGTCCTGCGTGTCGGCGTGCCTGGCGCCGGGGCCGTGGCAGCTCTCGCACGCGACGCCCGCGTCGGTGAAGCGTGTCGTCCACGTGTGGGTCGCGCGGTCATGGCGCGCGTCGAGCCCGGTGACGTGACAGTCCAGACACGCGTGCTGTGCGCTGCGACGGAAGTTGGCCCAGAAGAACGGATGGTCCGGAGTGAGCGCGCCCTGCTTCGTCTCCGAGTAGTCCACCCACTCGCTCTTGCCGGTGACGTGGTAGTAGACGGGCAGCACCTGCCAGCGACCGTCGGCGAGCACGGTGACTGGGTCCTGCATGCGTTTGCCGCCCACCACCCACTGCACCGGGAACTCCGCGAGCTGACCGTCCGCGCCCTTCGTGCGCATGAAGTGGTGCTCGCCGTCGCGGCGCATCCACGCCTCGCTGGAGTCTCCCTTGAAGTGCGTATTCTTCCGGTAGTCGCCCACCACGAACTTCGACGTCGCCGGGGACAGCGCGCGCGAGTGCCAGCCCTTGCTCCATTCGGAGTGCTCGTCCTCGTGGCACTCACCGCACGCCTCGGCGCCGGCGTAGACACCGCGTGGCGGGTGTCCGTCCTTCACCTCCGTGGGAGGCGGCGTGGCCTGGGCCACGGGCACGGGAGCGGGCTTGGGAGGCGTGGGAGCGGAGGCGCTCGCGGTGGCCGGAGCAGCCGGCGTGCGCAGCGCGAAGGTGACTCCCGCGGCCGTGCCAATCAACGCGAGGAGGACGAGGGCGAGCAGGGCGGGACGAGCGGGGCGCATGTCGGAAGTCCCCTCAGCCTGCCCGTCGCGCCCTGTCGTGACAAGCCGGGCTCCCAGGGATGGCGGGATTGAGCCGTCCTCCCAGGTTGGACCGTCCGTCACCTCGCCCCGCGTGCGAGCAGCGGGGCGGGAGCGAGCGGTGTGTCGCTACTCCTTGGGCTCGTAGTACTTCACCGGTCCGGAGAGCCACACGGTGGTGCCCTCCGTGCGCTCCAGCAGTTCGTCCGCCAGCTTGCTCCAGTCCTCGTAGGGGCCCACGACCTCCAGGCTGGAGGGCACGTAGCCGAGGAACTTCTGGGGGCCCACCGCGCGGACCGTCGCGGAGGGCGCGCGGTACGGGCCTTCGTTGTGGAAGCCGTAGAGGCCCCAGGTCTTCCAGGAGCGGCTCAGCGCGTCGTAGCGCAGCGGTGCGCAGCTCGTCTCGGCGATTCGCGCGGCGTCCGTGTCGCTCTCACCCGAGCAGACCTGGAGGCTGTCACCGAGCTTCACGTCCTCGAGCGGGCAGGCCACCTGGAGGGAGTGCTTGCAGTGGCCGATGGGCTCGGGCGCGCCGCGCTCGCTCCAGTAGGCCTGGACGAAGGCAGCCGAGCCCGTCGGGTCCTCCCACTGGATGGACTCACCCAGGCCCTGGAGCCGGACCCAGGGGACGGAGGTGCGCTGGACGAGCTCCTCCGCCAGTCGCTCCTTCTCCCACGTGTGTCCGATGGGCTCCAGCTTGAAGGGGACGAACCCCACGTAGCCTCCCGACTCCAGGGGAGCCAGGGTTCCGGCGCCGTCGAGCGTGACGCCTCCGCCCGTCGAGCCACCCGGACGTCCCGCGACACCGCCGCCGGTTCCCGAATCATTCCTCGCCTGGTCGCAGAGGTTGGTACAGGCGTTCGGGGCGTCCTTCTTGGCCTCCTCCACGTTCTCCGTGGAGCAGCCCGTGGCGAACTTGAAGTTGGTGACGGTGGGCGGAGGGCAATGACAGGGGATTTCCCAGGTGAACTTGCAATCCCGCTCGAACCCCTTCGGAGGCTCGCCAGTTCCGTTGGACGCAAATCCGATGACGCCCCCGAAGTTGCGCGCCTGGGCCGGCGTGCTCCAGGTGACGACGCTCAGGGCGGTCAGGAGCCCGAGCAATGAAACCCTCGACATGAAACGAATCAGGCGCGGCTGAGGAAACATGAGTGACCTCCGTCAATGAGTTGCACCAGCAGCCTGACTGTCACAGGAGTTGTTCACAATGGGTGTTGATTGACTTCTCGGGGAGTAGCGTTTTGTGTCACAGGCAGGGTTGACCCTGGCGTGTCCGGGGGAGAGGCTGGTGGGCGATGCTCAAGCTCCAGTGGCTCCAGGTCCACCAGTACCGCTCCGTGAAGCCCGGCACGCGGCTGTCGTTCAGCCCGTCCTTCAACGTGTTGCTGGGCCGCAACGGCACGGGGAAGACGTTGCTCTTGGACCTCCTGGCCGCCGTCGCCAGCTCGGACTTCACGGCCATGGCACAGGAGCCCTTCGAGTTGGAGTACGCGCTGAGCGCGGACACCGGCCGAATCACGGTGCGGGTCCGAAACGTGCCCCAGGAAGGGCCCTCGGGTGCGGGGCTGTCCATGGACATCGTCGTGTCGCCACGCGACATGGCCTGGCCGCTGGTCATCCGCCGCGAGGGGCTCCAGGTCACCGTCTCGCGCGAGGGTGACACCTCGCTCGTCGTCCAGGAGCGACTGGCCCCCGAGGTCGCCGGCCGGCTGTGGCTGGTCCTCATGTCCGGAGGCATCGCCTGGGTGGAGAAGACGGGCGAGGGCGCGGCCACGGTGGAGCCGCTCTTGGCCATGGCCCGTGAGGTGTCGGCGCTGGCGGGGCTGTGCCGCTTCGACGAGGGGCTGGCCTACTTCGAGCATCTCTATCAAGTCGAGCTGCGCCTCTCCCGCAGGGCGGAGGGCGTGCTGGCCACGGGCACGGGGCTCGCGTCGGAGGTGCTGTTGGACGGCCTGCGTCGGCTGGCGGCGGCGCAGTGGGGCTCCGCGCGCTACGTCGTCCCGTCGGACGCGGTGCCCTTCCTGCGCGACGCGGCGCGGCTGCTCGGCTTCACCTCCGCGGAGGCCACCCTCGTCCCCATGGAGGCACCGCCCGCGGGCAAGTACGAGTCCCTCACGCTCGGGGGCCTGGAGCTGGACTTCCTGGGGCCCGGGGGCACGCGGGTGTCCGCGCGTCAGCTGGGGCATGGCCAGAAGCGCCTGCTCGCCCTCCAGCACTACCTGGCCCGGGCGCGCGCGGTGGTTGTCGTGGACGAGGTGGCCCACTCGCTCCACCCCCAGTTGGTGCGGGCCAGCGTCGAGCCGCTCAAGGGGCGGCAGAGCTTCTTCACCAGTCAGAGCCCCGTGTTGATGGACCTGCTCGTCTTCGAGTCCGCCGAGCACGTGCGCGGAAGCCTGGTGGTGTGTCGTCGGGAGGAGGCCACGGGGCTGTTGACGTGGGAGGACCCGTCGCCGGAGGCCGCCGAACGACTGTTCACTGCGAGCGCCGCCACGCCAGGCCAGACAGGGGCCCTGCTCCAGGCCCAGGGGCTCTGGTAACCCAGGCACGTCCGTTCTCCCGTGGGAGTCCGCGAGTCGACAGCCGGCGCACCGCGGCATGACTGTTGCCATGTCGCGTCACGGGCTGGCCTATCCTGCGGGGAGTGGGGAGGGAACCGCCATGCCGATGCTGTCCGTGAATGGAACTGAGTTGCATTACGAGGATACGGGAGGCTCTGGAGAGCCCATCCTGTTCAGCCATGGGTTGTTGTGGAGCACGCGGTTGTTCGACCCCCAGGTGGATGCGTTGCGGGGGCGCTATCGCTGCATCGCGTATGACCACCGGGGGCAGGGCCGCAGCGCGGTGCCCGACGTGAGCACCATCGACATGGAGACGCTGTACCTGGACGCGGTGGGGCTGATGGAGAAGTTGGACCTGGGGCCTTGTCACTTCGTCGGTCTGTCGATGGGGGGCTTCATCGGCATGCGCATCGCCGCGCGCCGGCCGGAGCTGCTGCGTTCGCTCAGCCTGCTGGAGACTTCGGCGGACCCGGAGCCGCTGGCCAACGTGCCGCGCTACACGCTGCTCAACCTCATCGCCCGGATGGCGGGGCTGCGGCCGGTGGTGGACGCGGTGATGCGCATCATGTTCGGCCGGACGTTCCTGTCGGACCCGAACCGGGCGGAGGAGCGGGCGCTGTGGCGGGCGCGGCTCCTGGAGAACCGGCGGGACATCTGGCGCGCGGTGAACGGCGTCATCCGCCGCAACGCGGTGTCGCACGAGGTGCCGAACATCCGCGTGCCCACGCTCATCGTCGTGGGAGAGGAGGACGTGGCCACCGTCCCCGCGAAGGCCGAGCGACTCCACCAGTTGATTCCGGGCTCGAGGCTGTCGCGGCTGCCAAGAGGAGGCCACTCGTCCACGGTGGAGGAGCCCGCGCTCGTCAACGCCGCGCTCGGCTCCTTCCTGGAGTCGCTGGAGCGCTCGCCCGTGCCGTCCTCGCGGGCGGGGTGAAGCGCCGAGGCAGTCGCGGGTGAGGCCGCCCGTGGTCGTCCGCGCGGGCGGGGTGATGCGACGAGGCTGGTGGCTCGCTCCGTCCTCACGGCGACGCTCGCGAATGATGCGAGCGTCGTGAGGCGCGAGCGGAACCCGCCCGGAGGCGAGCCTAGGTCTTCACCCCGAGCGTCTTCTTCGCCGCGCGCGAGAGCGTCTTGTCCCCGGCCGCGTCGGGGATGTCGAGC
The DNA here is from genome assembly GCF_013372595.1 of Myxococcus sp. AM011. Lineage (NCBI taxonomy): Bacteria > Pseudomonadati > Myxococcota > Myxococcia > Myxococcales > Myxococcaceae > Myxococcus > Myxococcus sp. AM011. Next base: position 7,015 of record NZ_JABXEM010000273.1, on the reverse strand, counting down.
AGGGCCGCCGCCACCGCCTTGCCCGCGCCGTGGATGTTCTCGTTCGCCAGCTTCAAGTACGTCCCGAAGCGCGTGAGTCGCTCGGGGTGTGAGCGCGCCGCCTCCACACGGGCCAGCAACACCTTGGAGAGCGCGTCCGCGGGGAATCGCTCGAACAGATTGCGCAGCGCCTGTCGCTCCAGCGCCTCTGGCCGAATCTCCGCCAGCCGGACAAGGGGCTCCAGCATCGCCAGCCCGAAGGTCTTGAGCGAGTCGGACACGACGCCCGGCTTCCACCCGTCGACGAACGCCGCCAGCAAGGTCTCCGCCCCGCGCACGTCACCCAGCACGCCCAGCGCGTACACCGCCGTCTTCGCCTCCTCATCGTCCGCGTCGCGGGCCTCCACGCGGTGCACGTACTTGTCCAGCACCTCCGCGTCTCCCAGCCACGCCAGGGCCATGGCGGCGCGTCGCCGCACCTCGTTGGACGGGTCTCCGTAGAACACCTGTCGCAGCACCGGCCACGCCTGCGTCAGCCCCAGTCCCTCGAGCTGGTCCACCGCCGCCAGTCGAGCCTCTCGAGTCGGCTCCGACAGTGCCCGCTGCGCGAGCGGGCGGACTCTTCCCTGTCTCACCTGCGCGAGCGCCGCCACGGACCCAGGGCCAGTCTCCCGGGCCTGGATGTCGTTGAGCACCTCGCGAGCATGGAGCCGCAACCCCGCGTCGTGGCCCTTGCGAGTCAGTCCGTCCAGCAGCACTCGCGCCTCATGGACACCCAGCTGTCCCAGCACCTGCATGGCGGTGCGGCGCACCATCCGGCTGTGGTGCTCGGACAGGGCCTGCTTCGTCACCTCCAGCACGCGCTCCTTCTTGCATGACGCCAGCGCCCGGACGACGGCGGTGCTCGCCGCGCCGTCGCTCCACGCCGGATAGAGCGATTCCAGAAGCGAGTCCGCGCCCAGGCTCGCGTAGTAGTGCGCCGCATGGGCCGTGGCCTCGTAGCGCGACAGCTCTCCGCGAGCCCGCTTCAGCAGCGCCTCGCCCGGAGGCAGCGGCGTCTCGGGCTTCCGGATGTGGATGCTCGGGTGCGTGGGCACCGGCTCCAGCGTGTCGGCCTGGACCTGCGCCGCGCCCGCCAGCCGCACCAGGGCGATGCCGAGCACCTGATACACCTTGATGAAGTCGTCCAGCCGCTCCGCCGCGTCAGGCCGCTGCGCCAGCGCCTCCAGCAGCGCCCCGGGCTTCTCCAGCCCCAGCTCCCGCAGCCGCGCCACCAGCGGCTCCACCGCGCGAGGTGAAAGCGACGGCAGGCCATTGGAGAACTTCTCCGCCAGCTCGTCCCGCACCTCGGCCAGGGCGATGGCGGCGCGAGACGCTCCCGCCGCGCGTGCCGCCTCCGCCCACCCGCTGCGAGGCACCGCCACCGGCGCCTCCGGCCGCGCGCGCCGACGCCGACGCCGCGAGGGCTCCTCCGGCGCTTCACGCAGCCCCAGGCCGCGCAGCTCCAGCCCGTCCGGAGTCTCCACCACCACCGCGAGCGGAAACAGGGTGGGGAGCGCCGCCTCCAGCCCCACGTCGCCCAACACCACTTTCAGGGTGGCCCCTTCCAGCGCCGCCGCGAAGGGCTCCTCCAGCCGCGGGTCCGCAGGCAGGAACAGTCCGCGCTCGCCCGAGTCCACCAGCTGCGAGCGCTGTCCGCTCGCCAGGAGCGTCTGCACGCGCAGCGCCACCGGCAGCAGGTCCGGCGCGAAGACGTCCTTGCGATGCTCCTGGAAGGCCGCCAGCGCGGCCCCCACGTCCGGAAGCGCCGCCTTCACCAGTTGCCGCAGCGCCGAGTCGTCCTGCGGATGCGTCGTCTTCGTGCTCTCCAAATCCAATCGTCGAGGAGGAAAGCCCGGGTACTGCCCGCCCTTGGCCTCCTCCAGGATGACGCCCGCGTGACTCTTCTTGGGCTCCACCGTCTTGAGGAACGCGGGGAGGATTTGCTTCTCCGTGAAGTGGGTTCCGGAGCCCAGCTCCAGGAAGCGGCTCTCCCGGACGAGGAAGTTGTCGGGCGTGACGCGCGTGGTGAACGAATACTCCACCAGCGTCAGTCCCTCGATGGGCGCCCGGTCCTTCTTCGTCCACGTCTTCCCAATCAGCTCCTCGACGTAGCGGTCCTCCAGCGGCTCTCCGCCCAGGTGCTTCTCCACCTTGCGCGCGGTGAGCAGCATGTCCGCCACCAGGTCGGTGAAGACGGGCGGCTCGAACGTGCCCGTGCGCGCCGCCGCCTGCTCCAGCAGGGCCGCCACCTCCACCGCGCGCGCCGCCAGTCGCCGCAGCCCATTGGCGCGCAGCGACTCCGCCAGGGCGCGCACCTGCTCGGCCCGGTCCTCGGAGAGGGACGCCACGCCGGACAGGCCCAGCTCCCGCACCAGCGTGGACACCTGCGCCACGCCCGCCTTCATCAGCTCGCCCGTCTCCGTCTTCCCCTTCTTCACGCTCTTCTTCGCGGGCCCGCCCGCGCCCGCCGGAGCCGAGTCGGTGGTGACGAAGGCCTCTGGCGCGCGAGCCCAGGCCACCAGCAGCGCCGCCGCGTGCTTGCAGAACGGCCGCGAGCGCGCGGCGACACAGGAGCACCGCCCCTTCACCTCACGCCCGTCCCCGAACACCAGCGACACCTTGTAGGGCGTGGCCCCCGAGCCGAGCGCGTCCGCGAACAGGCGGTTCTCGAAGCGGGACAGGTGCAGGAGCTGTTTGTCATCGAAGATGCGCGTCCCCTTCGACACCTCCGAGGGGTCGCCGATGATTTCCGTCAGCCCTCCGACGCTGGCCACCACCTTGCGTATCTCAGCCATGGCGCGACTCCTTGTGGGCGGCCAGCAGCGGCGCCAGGTCCTGGTTGCGCATCACCCGCTCCACCACCTCCACCAGCCGCTTGGGCGTGCACCCGAAGCAGGGGATGCCCAGCGCGGTGAGCCTCTCCGCCATCGCGTGGTCGTACGTGGGCTGGCCCCCATCCGACAGCGACAGCAGGCACAGCACCTTCGCCCGCGAGTCCACGAGCTGGCGCAACCGCGCCACCAGCTCCTCCGCGTCGCCGCCCTCATAGAGGTCGGTAATCAGCAGGAAGAGGGTCTTCTCCGGCCGTTGCACGTGGTTCGCCTGGGCATAGGCCACCGCGCGGTTGATGTCCGTGCCGCCGCCGAGCTGCGCGGTGAACAGCACCTCCACCGGGTCCGTGAGGAGCGGCGTCATGTCCACCACCTCCGTGTCGAACAGGATGAGGCGCGTGCGCAGCACATCCAGGGACGCGAAGATGGCCGCCATGACGGAGCTGTACACCACGCTCTGCGCCATGGAGCCGGACTGGTCCACCACCAGCGTCACGTCCCACTCATGGTGACGGCGCTGGTTGGGCCAGAAGGAGAAGCGCTCCGGCACCAGCCGCTTGTGCTCCGCGTCCCAGCCCTTCAGGTTCTGCCGAATCGTGCGCTTCCAGTCGATGTTGCGCGCAATCGGCAGCGGGCTCGTCCTGTCCCTGCGCAGGGCGCCGAACACGGCCGTGCGGACGGTGGACTCCAGCTTCTTGCGCAGCTCCTCCACCACCTCGCGGACAATTTGCCGGGCAATCGCCTTCGCCTCGTCGGGGATGAGGCCGCGCGCGCTGACCAGCGTCGTCACCAGCTCCACGTTCTTGTCGAGGAAGGGCAGCGTCTCCGGCTCGAAGAGGAGCTGGGTGAGCCCCTTCTTCTCGATGGCGTCCTTCTGGACGAGCGCAATCACATCATCGCGGAAGAAGCCGCGCAGCGCGCCGAGCCACTCGGGGATGTACGGGCGCGAGCCGGACGAACCCCCGCGCTTGTCGCCGTAGACGAAGGACAGCGCGTCATCCAGCGCCTCCAGGTCCCCCTGGCCCACGCCCACCGAACTCGCCTGGGCGCCCAGTGCGCGCAGCGAGGGACATGCCCCCGTCTTCTCCGCCATTGGACCGAGCGCGAGCCGCCAGCGCAGCAGCGCATCCCGGTCCTTCTCCGCCAGCTCCTTGGGGTCCACGCTCATAGCAGGTCATCCAGGTCGTCGAGTGCCTTGCCCAGCTCGGCGCTCATGTCCTTGAGCTTCGCCGTGTCCTTCTCCTCGAGCACCGTCTTCACGGCCCGCCCCTTCTCTCCGAGCTGGCGCACCGCCACCACGTTCTCCATCAGGTAGCGACGCTCGGTGGTACCCAGCACGGCCAGTGCCCTCCTCAATACCGGCAGGGTCTGACGGAAGCGCTCCGGGTCGATGCTGGCCAGGAAGTCATCCAGGGCCTTCACCACTTCACGGTTCTTCACCAGCACCAGCGCGTTGACGCCCAGGAAGCCCTCCAGCCAGGACGCGCCCTCCTCCGGAGCCACCGCCAGCGACAGCCGCAATCCGACGATGGTCGCCACCTCCGCCTCGCTCAGCTCGTGCGCCAGGTACAACAGCCCCGTGGCCATTCCCGACGTCGCCGGGTGAACGGTGCTGCTGGCCATCAGCTCGCGAGCCTCCGCCAACCACCCGGCCTTGTCCGCGAGCGGCTGGGCCAGCGCCACCTCGTGCAGGGTGCGCAGCGCCTCCGTCACGGAGGGCAGGGCGTCCGGAGCGCAGTCGCAGGACTCACGCACGCGCAGCAGCGCGCGGGAGAAGGTCTTCTGGCAGAGCACCGTCACCGCCTCGTCGCCCACGTCCGTGTGCGCGCGCGAGGTGCCATAGGCCACCAGTCCGGACAGCGCGCGAGCCGCCGACGCGAGCGACGGCAGGTCCACGTCCGTGGCCGCGTGCGTGTCACAGGCGCGCAGCGCCGACGCCATCGTCTGCGGGCAGCCGGTAATCACCGACTCCAGCAGCACCTCCGCGGCGGAGCCCGTGGTCTTCGCCGCGTCCAGTTGCTCCTGGAGGACGCGGGTCGTCACGGCTTCCAGCGAGTCGCCGAGGACGATTTTCTCCACCAGCGCCACGTCAGTGGACGGGGTCCACTGCGCCTGCCAGGACTCGCGCACCCGCGTCAGCGCGGCCTGTCCGCCGGCCTCCTGGGGGGAAGCGCGCTGTTGTCCCGTGGCCGCCAGCGTCGCATACGGAATCCCGGCCACGCGCAGGCGGTGGAGGAACACCGAGGAGCCGACCTCCACCGTGTTGTTCAGGCGCAGCGTGAAGGTCTCCGGGCTGTCGGTGCTCGGCAGCCGGCGCGAGTCCAGCTCCCGCCAGAACTCCGCCTGGAGCGAGTTCTTGCCGATGCGACTGGCCACCCGTCCGACTTGATGACCGACGACGCTCTTCCACAGGAAGGCGTCGACATGCGTCGCATCTCCCCGACACAGCGTGGCCACGGTGGCCTCGCGCAGCTCGTCGAGTCCCGGTGCGCTCTTCTCGCGCAGGTCCGCCAGCGTCATCGCCAGCCGGTACGCCTCCAGCACGTCCGACAGGGACGCGGTGAAGCCGCGCATGCGCAGGTGCGCGGCGAAGTCGATGAGCACCTCCAGCGTCGCGCGCCGGAAGTCGCACTGGGCCTCGTGGGCCTTCTGGTAGAAGTGCGGCGCCCGATTGCCCGCGCCGTAGCCGAGCTGCTCGGACAGCCGGGGGAAGCTGTACGGAATCACCGTCACCGCGCAGGGCACGGCCTTGGGCAGCTTCGCCTCCAGCGCGGGCTCCACGTCCCGGGCCAGGAAGGCCGCGATGTGCGCGGCGCCGGCCACCACGGCGACCTTGTCCGGCGAGACTCCGCTGGCCACCACCTCCAGCACCTTGCGCGCCATGAAGGCATCGCGCCAGCGGTGGTAGTCCTGTCGAGGACCCGCGTTGAGCACATCCGCCCAGGCGAGCAGCACGGGACGGAAGCCCTCGGGCGTCCAGTCGGGCGCCTCGAACAGCGCCTCCCACAGCTCTTCGAAGGAGCGGTAGCCCTGCTCGCGGGCGAAGCGCTCCGTGAGCGGCTCTTCGTCATGGACGTGCTCGTGACGCTCGGCCTCCGGGACATCCTCGCTCTCGACGCTGGCCGTCTCGGCGTGGCGGTCCATGCCCAGGCTGACGCCGACGGGGATGTCGATGAACGACGCGCGGGCGCGGTTCACCTTCGCCCAGCGCAGGGCCGCGTACTCGGGCGAGTAGTCAGCGAAGGGCCACAGCGCCGAGCCCGGGGTGTCATCCGTGCGGTAGCCGAGCAGCGCGATGGGTGGCTTCGTCTCCGAGTCACACAGCACGTCAATCAGGTCGGAGGCATCACAGGGTCCCTCGATGAGGACGACCTCCGGCTTCACGCGCTCCAGCCAGCGCCCGAGCACCGCCGTGGTGCGCGGCGAGTGGTGGCGCACCGGGAACAGGTGCACCCGGGAGAGCAGGTCCAGGTCCATCAGCCCCTCAGGAGCTTCTTGCTGGCGGTGTAGAGGTCCTTCCAGGCGCCAGTGCGGCCCTTGGCGACGGTCTCCATGTACTCGCGCAGGGCCTTCACGTCGTCCTCCTGCTCCTTCACCACGGCGCCCACCAGCGAGGCGGCCAGCTCGTGGGGGGTGACCTTTCCGCCGCCGAACTGCTCCGCGAGGATGGAGCTGTTGAACAGGACGCTGATGGCCTCCGCGGTGGACAGCACGGCGCCCGGGGTGCGGACCTTCGTCTTGCCGTCCTTCGTCACGCCCTTGCGCAGCTCCTGGAAGAGCGTGAGCAGGATTCGCGACAGCTCCTCCGGAGGCGGCACGCCGACCTGATAGTCATTGCGCAGCTCCGCCTCGCGCTTCGTCACGATCTGGATTTCCTGTTCCAGGTCCTCGACGACGGGGACGGTGACGAAGTTGAAGCGGCGCTTGAGGGCGGCGCTCATCTCGTTGACGCCCCGGTCTCTCGTGTTCGCGGTGGCGATGAGGTTGAAGCCGCGCTGGGCGCTGACCACCTCGCCCAATTCGGGGATGGAGACCTGCTTCTCCGACAGGATGGAGATGAGCGCGTCCTGAATCTCTGGGGACGTGCGGGTGACCTCCTCGAAGCGGGCGAACTTGCCGGTGCGCATGGCGCGCAGGACGGGGGAGGGGACGAGGGCCTCGGG
>NZ_JABXEM010000272.1:0-14675 GCF_013372595.1 Myxococcus sp. AM011 | reverse complement strand
CCGCGAAACCGTCCCCGAGTGCCCCGCTCCCCACGGGCCCGGATGGGACGAGCGCCCCCTCCGCCACGTGAACAGGCAGGGAGAACCCCAGCCCTCCCTCGGTTGTCAGGCAGGCGGGCGGACGTTTCGTGTCCACCGGTGGGCTTCCGCACCCGATGACGCGGCCGAGAGGCAGCAGGACGCATATGCTTGCAGGCGAGATGAGCACCAAGGCGGACGGCGGGCTGTATTTCGAGCTGTACTGGGGAGAGAACCTGGCGGAAGCCTGGAGCTACGGGCCCGAGCAGGCGAAGGTGCTTGCCGCGCCCGATGAAAAGGCGCCCCTGCCCCTCTATGGCTTCACGCTGCCGGAGGAGCCCTTCCTCATGGCCGAGCGCACCGGGCGCGGTTGGCGCATCCACCTGCCGCCCAACGTCCACGTGGACCACAAGGCACGCGGCGACGCCTTCACCTCCCTGCCGGACAACCAGCGCGTCCAGGACCAGGGCCGGACTTCGGTGGCGCTCGCGGACGGCATGACGCTGCGGCTGACGGAAGGCCACCTGTCACTGCTCGTCCAGAGCTCCGTCGTGAAGGAGCGCGTCGGCCCCCTCCAGTGGAAGGACATGGGCTGGCTGGTCATCGTCGCACTGCTCTTCCTGAGCCTCCCCGTGGGCTTCCTCCTCGCGGGCCCGACACCGGAACGCGCCGCTGAATCCAACGCGCGCGCGCTGCAACTGGCCGCCGACAAGGAGGCCGCGCGCCGCAAGGCGATGGGCCTCGACAAACCCATGCGCCCCATCACCGACGCGGAGCGCGCGCAGCAGCAACCCGACGCGGGCCCGGAGGTCCACATCCCCGCGACCTTCCGCGCGCGCTGAGACGTCAGGGCCCCAGCCCGACCCAGACCTCGCCGTCTTCGAAGAACTCCTTCTTCCAGATGGGCACGTCCTGCTTGAGCCGCTCGATGGCGTGCTCACAGCCCCGGAACGCCTCCTTGCGATGCGGGGCCGCGGCGGCGATGACCACCGCCAGCTCTCCGGGCACCAGCGTGCCCACGCGGTGGACAATCGCCAGTCGCACACCGGGCCACTGCGCCGTGGCCTCCGCGCCAATCTCCGCCAGCTTCTTCTCCGCCATGGGCGCGTAGGCCTCGTACTCCAACCGCAGCACGCGTCGCCCCTTCGTCTGGTCGCGCACGGAACCGCTGAACGTCACCAGCCCGCCATACGCATCACCGCCCACCGCCTCCACCACCTCTTCCAGCCGCAACGGCCGGTCCACCACCCGGAACAGTCCGGGCGAGCCACCCGCCACGGGAGGAATCAGCGCCACCTCCGCGCCCGCGCGCACCGGCGCCTCCGCGCCCACGAACTCCTGGTCCACCGCCACGCGCAGATGAGGCAACAGCACCGCGAGCCCCGGGTGCGCCGTCGCGAGCAACCCGAGCACGTCCTTCACCGACGCGCCCTCGGGCACCTCCACGGACTCACGCGCCCGTCCCGTCCGCTCACGCGCGGCGGCGAAGTACAGCACGGTGATGGTGCCCCCCGCGCTCACCGCCAACCTCGTCCCGTCCGAGTGTCCTCGCGAAGCCGCAGCTCGCCCTTGAGCCGCGCGCCTCCTTCGGCGAGCGAGAAGTCCAGGAAGGCCGAGTCCAGGGGCGTGAACCCCTCCAGCACCGCCTTGATGAGCGCCTGGGCGGACGCGAGCCGCTCCGGCGACACCCCGGGCACGGACCGTTGTGCATCCAGGTCCGCGCGAAGCTGGCCCAGGTCCGCCATCACCGACATGTGCCCGGCACCGAACGCCTCACCTCCCAGTTGCTCGCGCAGGGCACGGCCCACGTCGCCGCGTGGCCGGCCGTCCAGCGACTCGCCCGCGACGAGCGTGGCCCGCTCGGGCCCCACCTTCAGCTCGATGGGATACCCCTGGAGCAGCGTCCGGTAGACCTTGCCTCCGGGAATCTTCTCCGTGCTGTAGCGCAGCGACGTGCCCTCCAGCCGCGCATCGAGCAGTCGCATCACCGGCTCCGCCGACGTCAGGCCCGCGTCGATGAGCAGCGTGCCCTTGGGCTCCGGGCGCTGCTTCTGGACGAAGTTGCGCAGGAACGCGGGCGCGTCGAAGTACACCAGCATGGCCACGTCGCCGCGCAGCGCCTTCAACAGCGCCTCCGCGTCCAGTCCCCGCGCGCGCCAGCGCTCCACCGTGCGCTCCCGGTGCGGTGAGCCCGGCGCGCCGAACACCAGCTTCGCCAATTCCTCCGGAGGCACGGAGAGCTGCGCGGCGGCCACCGGCCCCAGCGCGCTGTCCAGGAGCAGCGCCGACGCGGGCGCATCCGCCCCCTGCAACAACGGCCGCGTGGATGACAGGAAGCCATCCAACGACAGGCGCTCCGGCAGCACCGTCACCGACGCGAAGAACCCACGCACCGGCCCCGCCTCCTCCCCTTCCTCTTCCCGCCGCAGCGCGCCCGAGTACACGTAGACATTGCCCTCGGCCACCTTCGGCCGCAGCTCCGTCAGCAGCGCGGCTTCGGAGAGCCCGGGGCCGGACAGGCCCTTCACCGCGCGGCGCGCCACCTCCACGTCGCCCACCACCGCCGGAGCCTCCTCGGCCAGGGCCAGCACCTCCAGCGTCTCACCCGCCTCGGGCTCCGCGTCGGCATCCGCGCTGTCCGGAATCGCCAGGTACAGGTAGCCCCGGTCGACGAACAGCAGCATCGCCTCGCTGGAGTCCAGGGGCGTCACGCGCATGGCGCCGTCCCCGGTGGGAGTCACCTCGTGCCCCACGCCCTCCAGCTCCTTCGCCACCGCCGCCAGCGCCGCGTCGGGCTCCGTCACGCCCAGGAGCGCCACCACGCCGTCGAACGCGGGCACCATGAAGAGGCCAAAGCCCTCCTCGGGGTCCACCACGCTGCTGGAGCCGTTCGTCAGGCTGCTCAGCACGAGCGACACCAGGGGAGCCTCCCGCAGCGCCTGCTCCGCCTCGTCGGGACCGACGAGCCGCTCATAGAAGTCCACGAGCGGCTCCACGTTGCCCTGCAGTCGAGGCACCCACAGCAGCGAGCGCGCATCCGAGGGCACCGCGCGCAGCAGCGGACGCGGCACCACGGTGAGCCGCACGCGGCCGACCTCCTGGCCCTCGTGCAGCGCCCGAACCGTGTACGTGCCCACGCGCGCGAACGCATGTGACAGCCGCGCGCCTTGCGACGCGGGCGTCCCGTCACCGGGCTCCCAGGTGAGGGCCTGCGCCCCCGCCTCGCCCGAGCCCAGCTCCACGGGCACGCCCGCTTCCACGGTGCGGTCCGCGCCCAGGTCCGCCCGGACGACGCGCCGGCAGCCGGAGGCCCAGGGGCCCACGGCGACCATCAAGAGGAGGAGCGCGACGAACGGGCGGAAGGAGCGCGGAAAGAGCGGCATCCGCCGCTAATAGTCCAGCGCGAGTCCGAACATCCAGCGCCGGCTGGAGAGCACGAAGCCCGGCTTGCCGAAATTGTCCACATCCGAGTAGGTGTACTCGGCGAACAGGTAGCTGTGGTTGATGCCCAGCCCCGAGTCGAAGTCGCGCGCGAAGCGCGGCTGCAGCACGTCCAGCAGGAAGGACATCCCGCCCGTCGCGCTCCAACCCCACTTGCCGCCGCTGGCGTTGATGCCGTCGACCACCTCGTCGTCGTTGCCCTTCGTCACCCACCACGGCGAGTAGACGAGGCCCACCTTGCCGTACGGCACCAGGGGGATGCCCCACTCGAAGGCGGCGTAGTCGAACTTGTAGAAGAGGTTGAGCCCGAGCGGCACCACCTTCAGCGCCGTCAGCTCCGCCGCGTTGGCTCCGCTCTCAAGCTTCGCCGCCGCGTACTTCTCGCCGTAGCCGGCCGACACCCCCACACCCGCGGTGCCAATGCCCTGGTAGAAGTACCCCTGAATCTCCAGCTCCGCGAGCAGGAGCGACGAATCCCCGAACGTGTCCTTGAAGGGCGTCTTCCCATTGAGCGCCTTCTCATCATCCAACAGCGGCTTGTAGCCGCCCGCCCGGATGATGATGCCGCCGCTGCGAGGCGACTGGAACTGCTCGTCCGAAACCACTCCGACGTCCTGCGCCCACGCCGGCAGCGCGGCGACCATCATGGCCACACTCACGGCCCGTGCCCGACTCATGACAGCTTCCTCCTCGACATCATCCAGAACCCCAGGGCCGCCACCACAGCGCCCAGCGCGAGCCCGCCACCACCCGCTCCACACCCGCCCGTCTCCTGACCGCCCGCCTCACGATAGGCCGCGAAGAACCCATCGCTCGGAATCGGCGAGCCGGTCGCCAGGGGCGACTCGTCACTCGGATTCCCCGCCTTGTCGTAGGCGATGGCTTGCACGCCGTACAACTTGCCGTTCACCAAGCCGTCCATCCGGAACACCGTGTTGTCGATCGTCTGGGTCTTCTCCACCACGAGTTCGCCTGCGGTGACCGTGCCGCCGTCCTCTCCGCCCTGCACCAGTTCCACCACCTGCACCTTCATCTGCGACGCGTCACCAGACACCGTCACACTGACGCTCAGCGCGCTGTCCAGCCCCGTCACGGCCGGAAGCGCGGGCGCTGGGGGAGCGACCGGGTCCAGGGTGAAGGTGATGGTCGGCTGGCCGATGTTGGAGCGCTCATCGTCACAGTCCAGGGTCGAGTCCTGCTTCTCCGTCGACGCACAAAGCTTGTAGCTCTTGTTCTCCGCCTGGGTGCTACACGAAAGGGTCGGGCTGCTCGCGGCGAGCGCGTCGCTCATCCTCAGTTGGAGCGTGCCGGACAGGGTCGTGGTGTCACCTTGGGGCACCTCATTACCGAGCACCAGGTCCCCCGTGCCCGGCTCCCCCGTACAGTTGTCCGGCGACAGCCAGAAGATGAGCGAGCTGCACGCCAGGGCCCCCGTCCGCGTCCAGGTGACGGTCCTCAGGTCGGCGCAGGTTTGTTTGGAGACAACGATTTCGTTGTTCTGGGCGGTGGTGCCCGGGATCGCGAAGTTCACGACCGGGGCCGTCTGCCCAAGGGCGGTCGACGCGAAGAGCAGGAGCACGGCGAATGTGAGGCGCATGGGTAAGCCGCAAGCTAGCAAGCGGGAGGCCACACTCAAATCGTTCCCGCATGCCTACTTTTGGCCCTCGCGGGCCGTCCTGGCGAGCCAAACAGGCAGGACGGCCGCGGCCCTTGTGCCAATTTGTCAGACGGCGCGCTCAGCCAGCTTGAGGCCAGCCTCCACCAGGTTGAGGGCGGCGCCCCGGGTGGCGTTGTCCACGGCGGCGAAGAGCGTCACCCACTCCGGGGCCTGCGGGAAGGCGCGCACCCGGCCCACGTGCACCGTGGGGTCCGACGTGACGAGCATGGGCATGGGGTAGATGCGCTCACCGGGGGTGTCCAGCACCTTGAGGGCGGGCGACGTCTTCAGGGCCGCGCGCACCTGCTCCACCGGGCCCGCCTTCTTGAGCTGCACGTTGAGGGTGAGGCCGTGGCCGTAGAAGCTGGGCACCTGCACCGCGGTGCCGGCGAGCACGAGCGCATCCCCTACCGTCGCGAACAGCCGCGCGGCCTCCAGCGTCCAGCCGCCCTCCTCCTCCGTCCACGGGGAGCCCACCATGAAGCCGCCCACCTGGGGCACCAGGTTGAAGCCCACGCGGTGCGGGAAGACGCTCGGGTCCGGCTCCCGCCCGGACATCAAGTCCGCGGTCTGCTTCTCCAGCTCCGCCACGCCGCGCACGCCCGCGCTGGACACGCTCATCATCGCCGTCACCTGCGCGCGCACCACGCCGAAGGCCCGACGCAGGGGCTCGACGACATGCACGGAGGCTGTCGTCACCGCGCTCGGCAGGCACACCATGCGCCCCTTCATCGTCGCGCCGAGCAGCTCCGTGTTGAAGCCCGGCAGCACCAGCGGGACGTTGCCGTCGCCCCGGAAGGCGGAGCTGACATCCACCACCCATGCGCCCGCGGCCTGCGCGGCCGGCGCCAGCGTGCGGGACGCCTCGGCGGGCGTGGCCAGCAGCACCAGGCCCATGCCCCGGAAGGCCTCGGGCACGGCGCGCTCCACGTCCAGCGAGTCCTCGCCGTACTCCACCGACAGGCCCTTCGAACGCTCGGAGCCGAAGGCATGCACCTGCTCCGCGGGCACGTCGCGCGCGTGCAGCGCGGCCAACACCTCACGGCCCACCACGCCCGTGGCGCCCACCACGGCAATCTTGAAATCGTCTTTCATCGCGCGTCCTTTGCATCGCCCGAGCGCGTGAGCGCTGGACGCTTCAGTCGTCCTTCAACCGCGCCGTGGGCACCGGCCCCGGCAGCGGAGGGAACTTGGGGTTTCGCTCCGGCTCGGAGGCCCGCACGTAGTGCGGCTCCATGGCGAAGAGGGCCTCGAGCGAGAACGTCTCCGGCATGCGCACAAGCCGCGTCAGCTCCACCGCCGAGGGGAACTCCCCCCCCGTCAGCAGCCGCTCCGGGGCCACGCCGTGGGACACCAGCGCCGCGCGGTAGTCCACCAGCGCCGGCCCCAGCGCCACCGCCCGGGGCTCCGCGGCCATGCGCGCGGCCACGTCCTTGGGCGACATGGCCGTCTCCGGCTCCAGCGCCTCCACCGTGGCGCCACGCCGGACGTAGGCGCCCAGGTACAGGTCGTCCTTGCGCGCCACCGCGAGGCAGTACAGCGGCACGTCCTCCGGGCCCTCCAGCGCCACGGCCGCCAGCGAGGACGCGCCAGCCACCTTGAGGCCCGTCGCGTACGCCAGCGACTTCACCGTGGCCAGGCCGATGCGCAGCCCCGTGAAGGAGCCGGGCCCCAGGCCCACGACGAGCCCCTCCAGGTCCGCCAGCTTGAGGCCATGACGGGCCAGGAGCTCCCCGACGACACCGGGCAGCGCCTCGCTCTGCTTCACGGGCGGACGCACCACGGAGTGCTCCACCGCGCGCACGGCGCCATCCGGCCCGCGCTCCACCAGGGCGAGCGACATCGTCAGCGTGGAGGTGTCCAGCGCGAGGAACATGGGCGCTCCCTACACCGGCACGGCCCACATTGCGCGGGGAATCTCCGACACGGCGTCCTTGCAGCGATACAGCCGCACGCGCACCACTCCCTTGTCCAACATGCCCAGCTTGGAGGCGGCGGCCTTCGAGACGTCGATGATGCGACCGTCCACGTAAGGCCCCCGGTCATTCACCCGGACCTGCACGGAGCGACCGTTCTCCATGTTCACCACGCGCACGCACGAACCGAAGCGCTCCTTGCGGTGCGCGGCCGTCAGCTCGTTCTGGTTGAAGCGCTCCCCGCTCGCGGTGGGACGGCCGTGCAGCCCCGGGCCGTAGAACGAGGCCAGGCCCTCGCCCAGATAGGAGCGCGGCATCTGCTCGCGCCTCGTCACGCCCGGAGACGGCGGCGAAGGGTTCGGCTCCTCGCGCGAGTCCGGCTTCGCCGCGCGCGACGCGCAGCCGGTGGAGAGGCCCATGCCCAGCGCCAGCAGGATGACGACGGTGCTCGCGCGCATGGGGCCTCTCTAGCGGGTGATGTCGTTGGTGAAGACCAGCAGCATCAACAGGATGAGCAGCGCCAGACCCACCATGTTGGCGGCCTCGCGCACGCGCACCGGAATGGGACGACGGCGGATGCCCTCCCACGCGGCGGACAGCAGCGCGAACCCGTCCAGCACGGGGATGGGCAACAGGTTCATCACCCCCAGGTTGATGGAGATGATGGCCATCAGGTTGAGGAAGGAGTCCAGCCCCTGCTCCGCGCTGCGAGCCGCCAGCTGGTACATCATGATGGGGCCACCCACCGTGCTCAGCGGCACGTCGCGGGTGACCAGACCGCCGAGCACCTTCACCATCTGCCCGACGATTTTCGGAACGACGACGGCCGCCTGCTTCAGCGCCGCCGCGGGGCCCAGGTGCACCGTCACCTCGTCCGCCTTGGCCACGTCCGCGTCCACCAGCGTCCAGCCGCGCGCGCCCAGGGAGAGCTTGGAGAGCTGCTGCCCCATGGCGTCCTCCGCCATCAGCGGCGCCTGCGCAATCGTCTGCGTGTGCTCGCCGTCCTTGCTCCGCCACGTCAGCGAGAAGGGCTTGGCCTCGGCGCCGCTGAGCTTCACCTCCAGCAGCCGGAAGGACGCGAGCGGCTCGCCGTCGAGCGACACGATGCGGTCACCCTGCTTGAGCCCGGCCTTCTGGGCCGCGCTGCCGGGCATCACCGTCGCCACGTACTGGTCCGCCGGTTCCGCGCCCAGCGCCGCCAGACCCGCGCCGGGCTGTCGCGGCACCGTCACCTCCACCACGCGGGCCACCTGCCCCTGCACCACGCCCGCCTCCACGGTGTCCATGCGCCGCACGACGACCTTGAGCGGCTCGCCCTCCGGGTGCCGGCCCAGCTCCTGGTACAGCCGCGCCTCATCCGGGACGCTGGCGCCGTTGACGCTCAGCACGCGGTCGAACGTGCGCAGCCCCGCGGTCTCCGCCACGGACCCCGGGGGCACGCCCACCAGCGGCGGCTTGGCCAGCGGCAACACGCCGATGAGGCCCCGCTCCACCGTGTCGATGGGCGACGTCTCCGTGTTCTTGATGGGCGTCACCGTCAACGTCACCGGCTGGCCGTCCCGCTCCACGACGATGGGAATCGCCCGCTCGAAGCGCCCGACGAAGGTGTCCCGCATGTCGTCGAAGGTGCGCACCGACTCGCCCTCCACGGACATCACCCGGTCTCCCGGGCGCATGCCGGCGGCGGCGGCGGGCATCCCGGGCTCCACGTAGCCCACCAGGGTGGACGTCGCCTGGTGCGGGCCGAGGAACACGAAGAAATAGACGATGACGGGGAAGATGAGGTTGAAGGCCGGCCCCGCCAGCACGATGAGGCCGCGCTTCCAGGGGGGCTGCGCCAGGAAGCCGCGCCTGGCCTCTTCCGGGCTCAGCTCTTCATGGGGCAGGTCCCCCGCCATCTTCACGAAGCCGCCCAAGGGCAGCAGGGCGATTTGATACTCCGTCTCGCCCTTCACGAAGCCGATGAGCTTGGGCCCGAAGCCGATGGAGAACTTGAGGACCTTCACCCCGCAGGCCTTCGCCACGAGGAAATGGCCGAGCTCGTGCACTGTCACGAGCACGCCAAGCAGGAGGATGAAGAACCCCAGGTTCTGAAGTGAGGGCATGGCGGCAACAGTAATCGTGAGCCCCCGGACGGACAACGCACATCCGGGCCCGCCAGCCAGGCGGGCGAGCGAAATCTCACGATTCTACGGCAACAGCCCGCGCACGAACTGCACGTAGACGAACACCAGGGGGGCGTTGAAGAGCAGCGCGTCGATGCGGTCCAGCACCCCGCCGTGCCCGGGAATCAGGAACCCCGAGTCCTTCACCCCATAGGCGCGCTTGAGCATGGACTCGCACAAGTCGCCCACCGGACCGAGCAGGCCGCCGGCGATTCCCAGCAGCACGCAGTCCCACACGGTGAAGACGGGGAAGAAGAACCCCCGAGCGATGAACATGCCGCCCACCGAGCCGAGCATGCCGCCGAAGAAGCCCTCCCACGTCTTGTTGGGGCTCACCTCGGGGTACAGCTTGTGGCGCCCCATGAAGCGGCCGAAGAAGTAGGCGGCGGTGTCGTTGCCCCACGTAATCGTCAGCGCGCAGATGACCCACGCGAGGCCATGGTCCGGCAGGAGCCGCAGCGCGGACAAGGCGGTGAGGCCCACGGCGCCGTACAGGAAGCCGTTGACCAGGTGGGCCGTGCGCGTGGGGGCCTCGGCGAGCGGGCCCTTGAACAGGTGGAATATCCACGCGAAGAACGAGAAGACGACGGTGAGCCAGAAGGCCGTCTCTCCCGTGCGCGCGGCGTCCTTGAGCGGCAGGAACGGCATCACCGCGGCGAAGGCCATGCCCACCCAGGCGGCGGCGTTCAGCCGCTTCTGGACGATGAGGTAGTACTCGCCCACGCACGCGGCGGCGGCGAGGCCCAACAGGCCCGCGCTCCACACGCCACCGAGGAAGAGCAGCAACACCACGAGCGGCAGGAGCGTCAACGCCGTCACGATGCGCACGACGAGGTTCTTGTTCTTGTCGTTCACGCCTTGGCCCGCTGGGGGGTGTCCTCCCGCTTGACCTGCGCGGAAGTGAGACCGAAGCGCCGCTCTCGCTGCTGGTACTGAGACACGCAGCGGAGAAACTCGTCGGTGCGGAAGTCCGGCCAGAGGGCGTCGGTGAAGCACAGTTCCGCGTACGCCATCTGCCAGAGCAGGAAGTTGGACACGCGCTGCTCGCCGCTGGTGCGCACCACCAGGTCCAGCGGGGGCAGCCCGTTCGTCCACAGGAAGGATTCGAAGTCGGCCTGTTCCACCCGGTCCGCCAACAGCTCGCCCCGGGAGATGGCCTCCGCCATCCGGCTGGCGGCGTGGAGGATTTCCTCCCGGCCGCCGTAGGACAGCGCCAGCGACAGCACCATGCCGGTGTTGTGCGCCGAAGCGGTGATGAGGCTGTCCAGCGGCTCGCGAACGAACCGGGGAAGTCGCCCCACGTCACCCACCGCGTTGAGGCGGATGCCGTTGTCGAGGATTTCGGCCCGCTCGCGCTCCAGGTAGTCGCGCAGCAGGTCCATCAGCCCGGCGACCTCTTCCGCGGGGCGGGCCCAGTTCTGTGAGGAAAAGGCGTAGAGAGTCAGAGCCTGGATGCCCACACGGCGGGCGGTGCGGGTCACTTCTCGCACACTGGAGCTTCCCTCGCGGTGACCTTCCAGCCGGTCCAGACCCCGCGACTCCGCCCACCGACCGTTGCCATCCATGATGATGCCCACGTGGCGCGGCACCGGCCGGGCCTTGACCTGATTTTCGAGGGCGGAAACCACTAGGGGGCGTTCCATTCGAGCCGCGCACCCTACCGGCGGCGAGGGGCCACGTCCACGAGCGCGTGGCCCAACCGTCGCCCGAGCCCCCTGGTCGGTCGCCCGCCCGGTGCGAGCGGCCCGGGACTCCCAAGCCATGTAGGCCCAGGTGGGCAGCCTCGCCAGTGCGGACAGGGGGCGCGGGCGCCGGACTCACTCCAGGGGCCAGTTGGGGCGGACGATGTCGATGGGGCTGTTGTGCCATGACGCGTAGGCGGCGGCGTTGGCGACGCTGTAGGGCGCGCGGTAGGTGCGCTCGAAGTAGTCGGCCCAGTGGGGCTGGGAGCCATCCAGGTCGGTGAAGCCGTACTCGCGGGCCAGGGCCCAGGAGCTGTGGACGGCGCCGGCCTTGGTGGCGACGTCCGGGTCCGCGGCGAGCGCGGCGATGGCGCGGCCGACGTAGGCCGGTGACTCGGAGGCGATGAAGTCCGGCTCGGCCTTCGCGCCGTCGCGCCAGTTCGCCTCGGCGACGCCGAAGTTCTCCAGCATCTCCTCGGAGCGCAGGAAGCCGGGCGTCACGGCGAGCGCGGTGACACGGGTGCGGCGCAAGTCGCGCGACATGGCGAAGGCCAGGCGGATGACGCTCATCTTCACGACGTCGTAGTTGACGCTGCCCCGGTAGCCGAAGTGGTCGCCGTCGGTGATTTCGACGACGAGGCCCCGCTCCTGCTCCAGCATGAGGGGCACGGCGTGGCGGCTGGTGATGATGTGGGTGAGCACGGCGCGCTCCAGCATGGTGCGCGCGTTGTCGGTGGACTGCTTCCAGAAGGGCACGCCGAACTCGGAGATGTTGTCGCAGCCCCAGATGTCATTCACCAGGATGTCGAGCCGCCCCTGCTCCTTCTGGATGCGCTCGCACAGGGCGGCGACCTCCTCCGTGACGGTGTGGTCGCACCGGACGGCGATGCCCTTTCCGCCCAGCGCGGTGACCTGCTCGGCGGTCTCCTCGAGCGTCTCCGGGCGCTTGGGGCCGGAGGCGGGACGGCCGCGCACGCTGCGGCCCGTGCAGTACACGGTGGCACCGGCCTCGCCGAGCCGCGTGGCGATTCCCCTGCCGGCGCCGCGCGTGGCTCCAGCGACCAGGGCGATGCGTCCTTCGAGTGGCTTCTTCATGGTGTCTCTCCTCGGACCGGCGCGGGTGGGGTGTGGATGGGCCGGTGATGGGCACACCCTATGGAGGGAATCATGACATCTGTTGTCATGATGGTCCGCGTACAGTGCGCGGTGGGGTTTCCGACATGCGCGCCGACCGACTCGTCAGCCTGATGATGTTGTTGCAGACCCGTCCGAAGCGGACGGCGGGACAGCTCGCGCGCGAGCTCCAGGTCTCCGAGCGGACCATCCACCGGGACCTCGACGCGCTGTCTGCTTCCGGCGTGCCGGTGTACGCGACGCGAGGCTCGGCGGGAGGCGTCGCGCTGCTCGAAGGGTGGAAGACGCAGCTCACGGGATTGAATCGCGCGGAGCTGCAGGCGCTGGCGGCGATGAGCGCCACGCCAGGCGGGCTGGGCGACCTGGGCCTGTCCGCGCCGCTGAGCAGCGGGTTGGCGAAGCTGGCGGCGGCGCTGCCCGTCTTGCAGCAACCCGCGCTGGAATATGCGCGACAGCGGCTGCACGTGGACTCCTCGGGCTGGTTCACGGAGCGGGAGTCGGTGCCCTACCTGGAGGTGCTGCGCGAGGCGGCGTGGCTGAACCGGAAGGTGGCGCTGACGTATCGGGACTTCGACGGGAAGCGCGGGCGGCGCGAAGTGGACCCGTACGCGCTCGTGCTCAAGGCGGACCGCTGGTACCTGGTCGCGGGGACCCAGAAGGGAGAGCGCGTGTACCGGGGCTCGCGAATCGAGGGGGCCCGCTTGCGAGCGGAGACGTTCGAGCGGCCCGCGCGGTTCGATTTGCCCGCGTTCTGGCGGGAGTGGTGCGCGCGCTTCGCGGAGAAGCGGGCCCGATACGAAGTGACGCTGCGGCTGACGACCGAAGCGGAGGCGGCCTTGCGACGGATTCGTCCGCCCGCGGATGCGCCCCGGTTCGACGCGGGGCGGGTGGAGGATGGGGGAAAGACTGTCACCGTGGACTTCGAGCGGGAGTCCATCGCGGTGGGCCAACTCTTCGAGGTGGGAAGTGGCTTCGAGGTGGTGGAGCCGACAGCGCTGCGCACCCGTTTGGTGGACCTGGCGACAGGGATTCTCGCCGCGCATCCATTCAAATAGACAGACACGCCCGATTGGAGCTTGAACACTTCCGCATCCCTGTCATCACATTTCCATGGCAGGGGGCGTGCGCGCCCGACGTCGAGCAACTGGAACACAGGAGGCTCACCTGGGCCACCCGGCACGGGCTCACCCCCACGGCGGAGCACAGGGCACGGGCGGAGCGAGCGAAGTATGCCTCGTTCGCGGCCCGAGGCTTTCCCCATGCGTCCCCAGCGCTGCTCCAAATCTTCGCGGACTTCCTCGCATGGTTCTTCGTCATCGACGACCTCGTCATGGACAGGGTGAACCCGCTCAGCGCCTCCACCCTGTCGCATCTCACCGCCTTCCTGGATGTCCTCGACCTCGACCAGAGCAGCCCCGAGCCTCTCTTCGGAGTGGGGGCCCTGCGGGACATCTGCCAGCGATTGAGAGGCTTCCTGTCCCCCGAGCACTTCTCGCGCTTCGCCCAGGGCATGCGCATGTGAGCGAGCTCCGCGGGACTTCAAATCGTCGGGCAGCTCTTGGACAATCCCTTTTCGCTGCGAGCCTACTGCGCGACTCGCCGACATCTTTCGGGCGGGAACGCCTGCGCGGCCCTCCTCGACGTCGCCAATGCGGGGCCCTTGGCTCCCGAGGAGTACCACCACCCCTCAATGGAGCACCTCCACCTGCATTTCAACAACATCGCTTCTTGGGGCAATGACCTGCATGGCATTCACACCGAGGCACACGAGCCCGACCAGAACCGGAACATGGTCCTGTTATTCGCGGCCCAGGGACATTCCCTTCAAGAAGGCATCGACTACACCGCGCGGAGAGTCCGTGACGAGATCGCCGCCTTCCAGGAAGAGGCCACCCGCCTGGAGCGCGATGCCAGCAAGGAACTCCGGGGCTACATCTCTGGCATGCGCGAATGGCTGATGGGTGACCAGGACTGGGCAGACCTGGTCACCCACCGCTACCTGGCGAAGTTCGCGGAGCAGGATGCAGATGACCGGGGCATCCAGCTCGCCAGCCGAGGAATCACGACAGGCGCGGCTCCGTCGTAGGAAATGACTCGGTTCACTCTGATTGGAAGTTGAACTTGAAGATGTTGTTCTGCCCCGCCTTCACCTCGAACTTCTGCGTCTCTTCCCGCTTCAACTCGGGATTGACGAGCCTGATGGTGTGCTTGCCTTCAGGCACCTCGACGGCCGCGATCGGCGTCGGCCCGAGGTGCTTCCCATTCAGGTAGACCTCCGCATAAGGACGGATGCGGAACTCCAACTTGCCCGTGGCCACCGCCTTCGCGGGGGCGCGCGGGCGAGGAGCCGCGCTCTTCACGGCGGGCTTCGCCTCGCTCGGCTCGGGCACAACCGGAGCATCGGCGACAGGAACGACGACCGGTGGAGCCTTCTCCACGGGCTTCGCGGCCACGGCCTCTGGCGCAGTCGCGGTGGCCTGAGGTTCCGCCTTCTTCACCTCCGCCCCCTGGGGCACCTGTGCCACCGCCAGTGACTCCCCGCCCGAGCCCCGCTCCGGCGAAGGGACAGGCCTCGACGGTTCGACCCGCGCCGTCGGCGGCGGGAGCTTCGCGTCGGGCTTCTTCGCCAGGGGAAGCGGAGGAGGCACTGTCTCTTATACAC
>NZ_JABXEM010000271.1:0-14857 GCF_013372595.1 Myxococcus sp. AM011 | reverse complement strand
GTCATCGACCAGGCAGGAGGGGGAGGGCGAGACTACGCCAGGCGTCGCCCCCTCGGAACCCCTCCGACGGCCGGGGGCCTGGTGGCCTGGCCGTCGGGAGTGGGAGCGGCGGCTACTTCTTCGCCAGCTCCTGCCGCATGCGCTCCAGCAGCTTGTCCCAGCCACCCTGGGCCAGCAGCGGCTGCACCTGCGTGTCGCGGATGTCCTGGAGCATGGAGGAGCCCAGCACCGTCACGTCCACGACCTTCCACGCGGAGGCGTCCTTCACCAGCCGGTACTTCAGCTTCATCTCCTGCGTCTTCAGCGGGTGCTTGATGAAGACGACGGAGTCCACCGTGGCCTCGTTGCCCGTCACCTCGGCGGGGGAGTAGACGATGTCCTCCAGCGACTTGAAGTTCTCCCGGACGCGCGGGAAGGCGATCTTCGCGAACAGGCCGTGGAAGAGGGTGACGAACTCCTTGCGCTGCGCATCGGTGCCCTTGGCCCACGAGTCGCCGAGCAGGAACTTCCCCTGCTCCTCACCGCCGAAGAGCTTGAGGGCCGCCGCGTCGCGCTCGTAGCGCACGGACGTCACCACCGTCTTCACCGGCTTGACGACCGGGTCGTCCTTCTTCGGCGCCGCGGCCAGTGCGGGCACGGACAGGGTGAAGGCGACCAGGAGGGAGAGGGTACGGAAGCGGGCGTTCATGTCGGGCGAGTCCTCCACAGCGAATGCTCGGCGTTCTGTTAGCCCAGGAGAACGCCGGGCGCCTCGCGAAATTCAACCCCGGATGCTCGGCGGCCGGGCTCCAAGCCCGCTCGCCCCGCATGGCGGACACTCGAATGAAGCGGGCTTGCTGGCCGTTTGACTCCCTTGGGACCACACTTTAGTGTCCGCCCGCGCGCGCGGTATGCGCCCCCCTTGCACTGAGACGACATGCCTACCGACTACCTGTTCACGTCTGAATCCGTCACCGAGGGCCACCCGGACAAGATCGCGGATCAGATCTCCGACGGCGTCCTGGACGCCATCATCGCCAAGGACCCGCAGGCTCGCGTCGCCGTGGAGACGCTGGTCAAGACGGGCCTCGCGATTGTCGCCGGCGAGGTGACGACGAACACCTACGTGGACATCCCCAAGATTGTCCGCAGCACCATCTGCCGGATTGGCTACACCGACAGCTCCATGGGCTACGACGGCAACACCTGCGGCGTCATGGTGGCCATCGAAGGCCAGAGCCAGGACATCGCGCGCGGCGTGGACAACAAGAAGGAGCAGGGCGCCGGTGACCAGGGCATGATGTTCGGCTTCGCGTGCGACGAGACGCCGGAGCTGATGCCCGCCCCGCTGCACTACGCCCACGCGCTGACCCGCAAGCTGGCGGACGTGCGCCGCAAGCAGCACGACTGGCTTCGTCCCGACGGCAAGAGCCAGGTGACGGTGGAGTACCGCGAGGGCCGCCCGGTGCGCATCGACGCGGTGGTGGTGTCCACCCAGCACTCGGACGACGTCTCCAACAAGAAGATCCAGGAGGCCATCCGCGAGGACGTCATCGCGAAGGCGCTCCCCAAGAAGCTCATCGACAACAAGACCAAGTTCTACATCAACCCCACGGGCCGCTTCGTGGTGGGTGGCCCCATGGGCGACTCGGGCCTCACCGGCCGGAAGATCATCGTCGACACCTACGGCGGCATGGGCCGTCACGGTGGCGGCGCCTTCAGCGGCAAGGACCCGTCCAAGGTGGACCGCTCCGCCGCGTACATGGGGCGTCACATCGCCAAGACGGTGGTGGCCGCGGGTCTGGCGACCCGCTGCGAGGTGCAGGTCTCCTACGCCATCGGCGTGGCCGAGCCCGTCAGCGTCATGGTGGAGACCTTCGGCACCGCCACGGTTCCCGAGGAGCGCATCGCCAAGGCCATCCGTCAGACGTTCGGCCTGAAGCCGCGCGAAATCACGGAGCACCTGGACCTGCTGCGGCCCATCTACCAGAAGACCGCCGCGTACGGGCACTTCGGCCGCACGGAGAAGGAGTTCACCTGGGAGCGCACGGACAAGAAGGACGCGCTCAAGGATGCGGCGAACAGCACCTCCACGGGCCGTCGCCTCAAGGTGGTCTGAGTTCCTCTCGCGAACGCCCCGACGTCCGGGGCTGACGCGAAAGCCGAGATGGGCCGCCTCCCGAGTGGGAAGCGGCCCATCGTCGTTTCAGAGCAGGCCTTGCGCCTTGAGTGCGTCGATGGCGCTGGAGAGTGCTGGCGAGCGCGCCGGGGACTTGCCCGGGGGAGAGCGCACGGCGCTGACGAAGACGTGGCGGCCCTTGGGAGAGGCGATGTGGCCCACCAGCCAGGTGACGTCACCCTCCGCCTTGTTCGGGTACCAGCCCGTCTTGGCGCTCAGCACCGCGCCCTCCTTCCAGGGACCGCCCAGGTTGATGCCGTCGCGGACGCTGGCCACGGTGTCCGGTCCGTGAGTCATCGTGCCCTTCACCTTCTCCAGAACCTGGGGGCTGACGGGGAGCTCGCCCCGGAACATGCGCGCGAGGAAGTCGAGCTGCTCGTCGGGGGAGATGCGCAGGGGACCACCCAGCCAGAAGAGGGTGATTTCGCCGGAGGCGTCCTGCGTGCCGTAGTGGAAGCGCTTGAGCCAGTCCTCCATGCGCTCGCGGCCGATTTGCTTCGCCGTGCCCTGGAAGAACCACAGCGCGGAGCGGCGCATGGCCGTGTCCAGCGTCTGGTCCTGGTTCCACATCGCGATGGAGTGCTTCGTGCCGTCCCACTCGCGCACCTCGTCCACGCTCGACACGACACCTGTCTCCAGGGCGATGAGCGCGTGGGGCACCTTGAAGGTGGAGGCGGGAGGCAGCCGTGTGGCGCACTTCGCCGCGTCGTTGCGAGTCACCTTGCCTGTCTCCAGGTCCATCAACAGGAAACAGCCCGGGTGGGCCGGTGGGGCCTTGGGCGCGGCGGCGAGCGCGCTGGAGGTGGCGAGGGTGAAGAGGGCGAGCAGGGTCGAGGGGATGCGGAACATGGGGCTCCGGTTCTGCGCGACGGGGGTCGAGCTTCGCGCGTCGGGGCCGGTGCGGGAGCAAGGCTTGCGCCAGGGCTCGCGGCCCGCCGTGTGAGGGGGGAGCCCGTAGGTGCGCGGTCCTCCGGACACGACGCCGTGGTGCCTCGTCCACGGGCTCGCGGCTCGAAGCCCGCGCGCTCGTCAACTTCGACCGTGCACGTGGAGCGCCGCGTCCCGGCGGCATCGCGATGACGAAAGAAGCGGCGTAGCGTCCGGCGGGAAGATTCTGGAGCCCTGCCGTTGGGTGGGCATGGGCTTCCAGGGCACATACGCGGGGAGTACGGCGGTGGATGACGGGTCCTGGTCCTCGATTCCGCGGCCGAGGTGGGCCGCGCTCATGGTGGTGGTGGGCATCGCGGGAGCCGCCGCTGTCGCGGCGGGTTTGCGCTCGCGGTGGAGTCCCACGCCCGTATCGCCGGAGCTGTTCCTGACCGGCGCTCCGGTGCGCACTCTGGAGGCGCGGGTGAGCTATCCCGGCGCGGACGTGCACCGTCCCTATGGACCGCTGCGCTCGGGGGATGCGGGCGGTCCGCCTCCGGCGCCGCTGAGCGAGTTGGCGCGGCTGGAGGCCGAGGGCGACATGCATGGGCTCGCGGCGGCCTATCTGGTGCGCCGCAACGCGGAGCTGGCCGCTCCCTATCTGGCGAAGGCGGGGACGTCTCCGGACGTGGCCAGCGACAAGGCCATCATGGCGTTGGACCAGGGGGACTCCGCCACGGCGCTGGCGCTGTTGGAGGGGGTGCTGAGCGCTCAGCCGAAGCATGCGCAGGCGCTGTGGAACCGCAGCCTGGTGCTGCGGGACCTGGAGCTGTGGGCGCTCACCGCGCGCTCCTTCGACGCCGTGGCCGCGCTGGGAGAGCCGGGCTGGGCGGCGGAGGCGAAGACTCGCGCGGACGCGGCGCGCGCTCGGCTGATGGGCACGGAGGACCGGCGCGAGATTTCGGCGCGAGGACATGCGCTCGTGACGCAGGGCGAGCCCGTGTCCGCCGAGGTCCTCCGTGCCTACCCCGGCATGTTCCGCATGTACCTGTACGAGGCCATTCGCGCGGCGCCCTCGGTGGAGCGGCTGCGCGCGCTGGAGCCGATGGCCGCGGTCCTGGATGCGCGCGATGGCGGCACGGCGCTGGGCGATGCCATCCACAGGGCGAGCGGACGCGACTTCCAGGTCCGCGCGCCCCTGGCCCGTCGCTACCTGGAGCTGTACCGCACGCATGACGTCGCCGGTGGACTCGCCACGTTCCTGGAGGAGCTGCGGGACGCCGGCGAGATGGACCTGTACCTGGGCGCGCTGGTGCGTGAGGAGAAGGTGGGGGAACGGCTGGAGGAACTCGCGCCGCTCATCACCCGACTCGGAGACCCGTGGTTCACACTCCTCTTGGCGCACGAGCGCGCCAGCGTGGCCATCTCCCGAGGAGAGCTGCTCCAGGCGGAGCAACACCTCCTGAGCGCCGCCTCGCTCTGCCAGCAGCATCCCCTCGGTTACCGTTGCATCCCGATTGAAGCGGACCTGGGTGATTTGTATCGCCAGCTCCATCGACTGGCGGAGTCCCACCGTCACCTCCAGGCCGCGCGCGCCCTGTACCGCACGGACCCGAGGTGGGGCGAGACGCAGCTCCTCCTCCAACTCGGGCAGCTCGCCCGCTACCAGGGTGACGCCGCTCAGGCGCGGGCGTACCTGGAGGAAGCGCTCGCGCAGCGTCCCGATGACTGCACCATCCGCCACTTCGTCCGCTCCAACGACGCGCTGGCCTTGCTGGGGACCTTCTCCGTGGAGCAGGCCCGGGAGCGCATGCGCGAGGCACTGTCCTGCAAGACGCCCTTGCTGCTCTCGGGAGCGAAGACGCTCTCGGACCTGGCGCGGCTGATGCCAGACCCGGAGCAGGACGCTCGACTGGTGGCGGGCATGTCGGAGCGACGCCAGCAGCACACGCTCACCCCGGGCGAGGCCGCGTTGCTCACGCACATCGAGGGTCGCTTCCTGGTGGAGCAGGACAGGGCGCGCGGCGAGGCGTTGCTCTGGCAGTCCATCGATGAAGCACGGCGCCTTCCGTCCACCAGCGTCGATGCGCGGAAGGCCCGCGCCTACAGCTACACGTCGCTGCTCTTCGCGGCGGCCCGGGCGGGAGAGTCCGAGAAGGCGTTCCAGCTCTTCGGCGAGGAGCTGGGCGGCGCGCTTCCCGGACAGTGTGTCCTCGCCGTCACCGTGGATGTCGAGCGGACGCTGGTGCTGGCGCGTGGCCCGGATGGCCGGCTGGTGGAGCACCACGATGCGAGCCGCCGCACCCCGCTGGATGAGGAGCTCCAAGGGCTGGTTCCCGAGTCGGTGACGGCGATGCTGCGGGCGTGCCCGAGGGTGGAGGTGGTGGCGCGTCCTCCGCTGCATGGTCGCGCGGGGCTCCTGCCCGAGGACCTGGCGTGGGCCTACCACGTGGTGAGGCCACAGCCGTCCGTGCCGGCGACCAGCATGGGGCGTCGGCTGGTGGTGGCGGAGGTGCAGGCGCCCGCGTCGCTGGGGCTGCCCGCGCTCGGTGGATGGGCGGGGCTGCCTGGGGATGACGCCACGATGTTGTTGGGGCGGCAGGCCACGCCTTCAGGGGTGCTGGAGGCGATGGCGGACGCCTCGCAAATCGAGGTCCATGCCCACGGCTTGATGAACCCGGATGTGTCCGAGGCGTCGCTCCTGGTGTTGTCCCCCGAGGCGGGTGGCCGCTACGCGCTCACCGCGGGCGAGGTGCGCGCGACGAAGCTGCGAGGCCAGCCCCTGGTCATCCTGGCCGCGTGCCGGGCCGCGCATGGCACCACCTGGACGTATGAGCGCTTCAGCCTGCCCGTGGCGTTCCTGGACGCGGGGGCACGCACGGTGCTCGCGGCGACGGTGGATGTACCCGATGCCGAAGCGGGACCTTTCTTCAATGCGGTGCGTGAGCGGATTCAGCGCGGAGAGCGCGCGGCGAATGCACTGCGAGACGTGCGGATGACGTGGATGCGGCGGGACCCGCGCAGTTGGGTTCGCTCCGTCCTGGTTTTTGAATGAGGGCGGGATGGGCCCGCCTGGTTCGAGTGGAGGGGGAAGACGATGAAGAACATGAACAAGTGGATGATGTGCCTGGTGCTCGTGGGTGCGGTGACGGGATGCCGCACGCTGGGCACGCGACCGGTGACGCCGAGCCCGTCGTGCCCCGAGCCCGGTCCGATGCCGAAGACTCCCAAGGTCCAACGCCTGCCGCCCAACGCGCGGTTGCCCGAGGGCGCCACGCAGATGGTCATCGGGCTGTGCCCCAGCACGGGCAGGTTCCTCGCGCTGGGCGTCAACCCCGGCCAGAAGACCTTCGCCTACGCCGTATCGGGTGACCGCGTCTCCAGCGAGGCGTTCCTCGCGCAGGTCCACCGCAAGGGCATCCCCACGACGACGTTCACCGCGCCGGTGAGGGCTCGGGGCGAAGGCTCCGTGGGGACCGACGCCGTCGACGCGGGCTCCAACCCGCGGCAGGGCAATCAGGGGGGAAACGAGGAGCAGAGCGCGCCACCGCCGTATGACCCCTGCACCAACCAGTCGGATGAGATTGGGGACAAGCCGCCGCCGGACCCGGAGGACGAGGGAGGTGCGGTGCCGGATGGCTTCGCGGCACTCGCCTGGAGGACCGCCAACGCCGTCGATGACACCAGTGACGCGGCTCCCGCTGCCAAGCCGTCGCCGTCCGGAACGACGGTGCCTCGCTAAGCGTGGGTGAAGTGACGAGGCCCGGAGACGTCACGCCGGGCCTCGTCGCGGTTCCTCGCGAGCGCTTCAGGTCTCGAGCGTGCCGCCGAGCGCCTTGAGGCGTTGCTCGACTTCAGCCTTCACGTCCGAGCGCAGCCGATGGGCCAAGGTGAGCTTCGAGCGCTTGAGCCGCGCAATCTGTTCGAGTCCGGCGAGGAGGTCGTCGCGCACGAGCTGCTCGTGGGGTTCGTTCATCGTCGTGGTGAAGAGGTGGACCGCGTGCTTGCCATCTGGCTCGCGCACGAAGCGGAAACCGTAGCTCCAGTCCTTGGAGTCGTTGAGCACCAGTCGGAAGGTGGCGTCTGGGACCTTCAGCTTCGGCACGAGCGGGAAGAACTCCATCGCCGCCAACGGGATTTGGGGGGCGCTCACGTAGATGCGAACCTGGAGTCGCTCCATCCGGGACACGAGCGGTGTTGCCAGGAAACCGGAGACCGACCAGGGGAAGAGGAAGAGGTCCAGGTGGCGCAGCGAGGGGAACGCGCTGGGGTCCTGGCCCAGCTCCGTCCAGACGTCCACGGCGCCACGTACCGCCAGGGACTCGAGCCGAGGCCTCTTCGCCAAATCCCGGAGCCCCACGTCGCTGTACGCGAGCGAGCGCAGCGACTTCATCACCGGATGCGTGGTGATGTCGTAGTCGCCGCGACCTTCCAGATGCTCCACCGTGGCCCACAGGGGATGGCCCGCCACCTTCTCGATGGCGCTCTGGGTGGCGCGCGCGTTGCCCTGCTTCAGCGCGGCGTGGGACAGGAAGCCTCGCGTGAAGATGCAGTCGGGCTTGAGCGCCTCGTCGAGCGGGCCGAGCAGCTCCTTCCGGGCGCTCTTGAGCAGCAGTTGCTCCCGCTTGCGCTCGGCGGCGGTGAGGGGCCGCCGGGTGGCCTCGAGCTGGAGCGCGATGAGCTCGCCGCGTGGGTGGCCCTGCTCCAGCAGCACGTCGGCCAGCACGGCTCGGGCTTCTTCGTCCTTGGGGTTCGCGAGCACCTGGGCCAGCAGGTCCTCCGCGTCCTCGGCGTTGCGGGGCTTCGGTGGCGTGGACTCATGAAGGGCCGTGTCGAGCTGGGCGAGGACCTTCGCATCGCTGGCTTGAAGCCCGGCGTCCTTCGCGGCCTCGAGCTGGACACGAATCCGGTCGACGTGGCCAGCGAGGAACTCCTCGAAGTCCTCCTGCTTGTCGTAGCCCGCGCGCGCCTTCAGCATCGCGCTCGCGGCCTGGGCATCCCGGATGCGGCGCGCCAGGGGAGCCAGTCGTGTCCAGAACGGACGGGCCCCGGAGCTGGTGAACGGCGGGTCCACGAACCAGCTCGCGACCTGGCGGTCGATGCGCGGGTCCTCGGGCCAGTCCGCGAGTGTCTCCAGCCGACCCCGCCCCTTCACCGAGCCCTTGTCGAGCAGCGCGGCGAGCAGCGTCGTGAGGTTCGCCGCGTCGGGCTTCTTCGCGAGCGGATCCCAATCCTTGGGCGGGGGGATGTCGTCGGAGAGCTTCTGTCCCACGGTGACGATGCGGTCGGCCAGCGCGGTGTTCGGCGTGGCGCGCCAGGCCACGAGCAGACTGTCGAGGACGGTGTTCCAGTCGCCTCGGTTCGCGGGCTCCAGCAGAGAGGCCAGCTTCAGGGAGGAGGAAGGCATCTGGCGCCTCGGTCGACGTGTGGGGGCCAGGACCGGACTCACTTCGGGAAGTTCGCGAGCGTGAGGGATTCCGGAGGGACGGTCAGCTCACCGAGCATGAGCGTGTCACCGGAGAGGTAGCGCCAGCCGGTGCCGTCGTGGCGGAAGTCGGACCGCTCCACGAAGGAGCGCTCCTTGCCCTTCTCGAACACCTTCGCGAAGAAGAGCACCTGCGCGGTGCCCTGGGCGTCGGGCGCCTGACGGTCCATCACCACCAGCTTGGGGAACTGGTGGGCCTGCGCGAAGGCACGCAGCTCGCGCACCACCACGTCTTCGGGTCTCGCCCGGTCCGGGTGGCTGGGGTGAAGTGTCTTCCACAGGTACGTCGGCTCGCGCTGGGCGAAGGCGGCGTAGCGGCTGCGCATCAGTCGCTCGGCGTCCGGCGGTTCGGCTTCGCCCCGGTGGAAGGGGGCGCAGCACTCGCGGTAGCGCAGTCCGGAGCAGCAGGGGCACGGAGGGGCAGGGGGCATGGCGCGCCCTTCAGCCTACCTGGACGGGGCGCCCAGGGGGACGCCGCGTGCTCGCCTCGCCACACACGCGGAGGTTCGCCCTTGCTGGCGGCGGTGTCCGGGCATACATCCCGGGACCGCGCCTATGAGCCTCCTTGAAGCCATCGTCCTGGGACTGGTCCAGGGTCTCACCGAGTTCTTGCCCATCAGCTCCACCGCCCACCTGCGCATCGCGCCGGAGCTGTTCGGGTGGAAGGACCCGGGGGCCGCGTACTCGGCGGTCATCCAACTGGGCACGGTCGCCGCGGTGCTCATCTACTTCCGCAAGGACATCGTCTCGCTGGTGACGGCCTTCTTCCGCGGGCTGGCGAAGCGCGAGCCCTTCGGCACCGTGGAGTCCCGGCTGGCGTGGTTCGTGTTGGTGGGCACGCTGCCCATCGGCATCTGCGGGCTGGCCTTCAAGAAGGCCATCGAGACGCAGTTCCGCTCGCTCTACGTCATCTCCGGCAGCCTCATCGTCCTGGCCATCATCCTCTTCGTGGTGGAGAAGCGCGCCTCGCACAAGCGGACGCTGGCCGACATGACGTGGCGGGACGGCATCCTCATCGGCCTGTGGCAGGCGCTGGCGCTCATCCCCGGCTCGTCGCGCTCAGGCACGACGCTCACGGGCGGTCTGTCGCTGGGGCTCAAGCGCGAGGACGCGGCGCGCTACTCGTTCCTGTTGTCCATCCCCGCCACCTCGCTGGCGGGCATCTTCGAGCTGAAGCACCTGCTGCAAGCCACCGAGCGACCCAGCGCCGTGTCGCTCTGGGTCGGCACCCTGGTGGCGTTCGCCTCGGGCATGGCGGCCATCGCGTGGTTGTTGAACTACCTGCGCTCGCGCACGACGCTGGTGTTCGTGGTGTACCGCGTGGCGCTCGGCCTGCTGCTGCTGGGCCTGCTCCAGGCGGGCAAGCTCAAGCCGCTGTCCGGCGTGGAGAACCTGGACGTGCCTCGCGAGCCGGGGAAGCAGCAAATCGAGAAGCAGATCACCGACTAGTGGGGAGGCGGGCGTCGTGAGCGTGGAGGCGTTGTTCCAGGGGGTGGAGGCACGGCTGTCGGCGCGTCCCGCTCGCAATGTGGACCTGCCGGGGCTCGTGCTGCGCGAGGCCTCCGTGCTGGTGCCGTTGTTCGAGCGCGACGGCGTGCCGCACGTGGTCTTCACCCGACGCCCGGCCACCCTGCGCACGCACGCCAACCAGTACAGCTTCCCGGGCGGAGGCCGCGACGCGGAGGACCTCACGCCGCTGCACACCGCGCTGCGCGAGACGGAAGAGGAGCTGGGCATCGACCGGCGCGGCGTGCGCGTGCTGGGCATGCTGGACGAGGTGCCCACCATCTCCCAGTACCGCGTGCGGCCCTTCGTCGGCGTGATTCCAGGGGACGGCAAGTACCAGCCCAGCCCGGAGGAGGTGGCCTTCATCCTGGAGGTGCCACTCGTCAGCCTGATGGACCCGGCCATCCTCCGCGTCGAGCGCAAGGAGGTCTTCGGCGCCGAGCGCGACTTGTACTTCTACACGTACGACACCCACGTCATCTGGGGCGCCACCGCGCGCATCCTCCGCGACTTCCTGGGGCAGCTCGCGCAGGTGCCCGGCCTGGAGTCGGTGCTCACCGCGCCCGGACGGCGTCAGAACTGAAGGTACACGTACGGCCGCGTCTCCACGGCCGACAGGTGGCGGATGCCCAGGCCCAGCACGACGAGGGCCACGGCGCGCACCGGCACCGGCATCCGGACGAACACCTCCGACGCCACCGTGTAGAGCTTCATCGGCACCACGTGGAAGAACACCGCCGCCGCCAACATGCCCCACACCAGCGGGCTGACGTTGGCGATGCCCGGCACGCCCTCCATCATCCGTGCGTAGAACTCCCCCGCGTGCGTCATCGTCTTCGCGCGGAACACCACGCGCGTCAGCACGACGATGGTGAACGTGGCCAGCATCCCCATCGCGATGCGAGGGACACCCGGCTTCTCCGGCTTGCCCACCCACCACTCCCAGCACCGTGACAGGCCCAGCACCGCGCCGTGCACGCCACCCCAGACGGCGAAGCGCCAGTCCGCGCCGTGCCAGAGGCCGCCAAGCACCATCACCGTCATCAGGTTGAACAACACCCGAGGCTTCGACACCCGGTTGCCGCCCAGTGGCCGGTACAGGTAGTCCCGCAGCCAGGTGGACAGGCTCATGTGCCACCGGTTCCAGAACTCGCCCAGGTTCTTCGCCAGGTACGGCCGGTTGAAGTTCTCCGGGAACTTGAAGCCGAACAGCGCCGCCACACCCAGCGCGATGTCCGAGTAGCCCGAGAAGTCGTAGTAGAGCTCGAAGGTGTAGGCGATGGCCGCGACGATGCACTCAGCGGAGGCGTACTTGTCCGGCGAGGCGAACACCGGGTCGACAATGCCGCTGCCCAGCACGTCCGCGATGACCAGCTTCTTCACCAGACCCACGGCGATGCGGAACATCGCCTGTCCGCCTTCTTCCGGCGTCAGCGTGGGCACGTCCTTGAAACGCGCCATCAGCTCCGACGCGCGGACGATGGGCCCGCTCACCACGCGCGGGAAGAAGAGCATGTACAGCAGGTGCTCGATGAACGAGTGCTCGGAGCTGGCCTTCCCCCGGTACACGTCCACCGTGTAGCTGATGGCCTGGAAGACGAAGAACGACAGGCCCAGCGGCAGAATCAAATCGAACGGCGTCTCGCGAACATGGATGCCCCAGGACGCGGGCACCAACTCCAGCGCCGTCTTGCGCAGAAGCTCCAGGTACTTGAAGCCCGCGAGCAACCCCAGGTTCGACACCACGGACAGCGTGACGAACAGCTTGCGCAGGCCCTGCGACGTCGCGCGTCCCATCCCCTTGACGAGCAGGTGGTCCACCGTGACGCCGATGAGGAAGATGATGAGCGGGAAGGGCGTGAACGCCGCGTAGAAGTAGACGCTGGCCACCAGCAGCACCAACAGGCGCGGCCAGTAGTGACGGTGCACCGCCCAGTACAGCGCGAACACCGCGATGACGAAGACCAGGTACTGGAGGCTGTGCGACAGCACGTCAGTTCCCCTCCATGCGCGCGGTGGGCTCGGTCTTCTTGCGCAGCTCGTACGCGGCCAGGAAGTCCCGCGCGAAGCTCGCCGCCAGTCGCTCGTAGCCCTCCGGCGTCAGGTGCACGCCATCCGCGTGGCCCAGCACCGGACGGGAACGCTGCCAGCGCAGCATCGCCCGCTCACCGCCCATGGCCGCGCGCGGAGACCAGTACGCGCAGCCCGCGTCCCGAGCCACCCGAGGCAGCGTGTCCAGCACCGACGCCAGCGCGGGCGCCTCCGTCCAGCGGCCATTCGCGTCCTGCGCCAACCGGTCCGTGGGGCCCATCAGCAGGCACTCGGCGTTGCCGGTGGCCTTGCGCAATCGAGCGATGAGCGCGGGGTAGTCGTTCGCCACCGCCGCCGCGTCCAGGTCCGACTTGCCGGCCTCGTTGGTGCCGTACCAGAAGACGAGCAGGTCCGGCCGACGCGAGGCGAGCTGCGCGTCCACCGCCGCCGCATCCATGCCTCCGAGCGTGGAGGCCATGGCTCCGGGCAACCCCAGCGCGTCCAGCACCACGCCCGGCGTGTCGTACTCCAGCGCGGCGCCCAGCACGGTGACGCCGCTGCCTTCCGGTGCCATGACTTCCACCTCGTGCGAGGGGCCGGTGACGGGGAAGGAGCGGATGCGCACCATCGGCGCGGTCAGCGGCTCCGGCAACGGCGCATCAGGAGGCATGTCCTCGCCATCCACGCGGATGTCCGGCGCCTTCGCGTCCGGCACGTCGAGCGCGTACAAGTCGAGCCGCCCCGTCGTCGAGGCCTTCGCGTTCGGGCAGTCCTTGCAGAACTGGATGCGCAGCTTCGCGCCCGGCGAGCCCACGGCGCGGATGCCGGTGAGGCCCCACAGTCCGCCCGGCTCGGCTTCCATCGCGTCCTCCACCTTCCAGTCGCCCACCAGCTCCCGCGTCACGCGCGCGTTCTCCAGGCGAGGGGACGCCTTGCCCGCGGCGATGAAGCCCCGGCCCGCGTCCCCGAAGCGCTTGGTCAGCACCCCGCGCACCGCGTCCGTGAAGTAGTGCGAGGCGGTATGCGACGCGCCGAGCTGGGCGATGCCCACGCGCAGGGCCTCGCCGGACTCGCGGCGGCGCAGCCGGTCGAACGTCTTCGTCAGCGCGGTGTCCGCGTCCTGCAACCCCGGCGCATCCGCCACCGGCACCAGCGGCGCGTGCACCTTCGCGAAGCTTCGCTGGAGCGCCAAATCAAAGAGATGACCGAGCAGGTCCGAGCCCTTCGCGCGCGGGTGCACCAGGTCCTCCAGCATCAGCCCGGCCTCCAGCCACCGGAGGGCCGCGCCCTCGCCACCCATGGCGGTGTACGCGTCCCAGAAGGCACAGCCACCCAGGCGCGCCTCCTCGCGGAAGATGTCGGAGACCTCCTTGGAGCCTCGACGCGGCACCAGCTCGCCGCCCATGGTCCGCACGCCCGCGTCGATGGGCGACATGACGAGGCACGCCGCGTCCGGCACGTTGGCGCGCACGCGCGACACCAGCTCCTTCATCTGCGCGCGCACTTCCTCCAGCGTGGTGCGGTCGCGTGAGAAGAAGAACGCCTCGTTGCCGCCGACCATCAGCACCACCATGGCCGGCTT
Organism: Myxococcus sp. AM011; assembly: GCF_013372595.1. Taxonomy (NCBI): domain Bacteria; kingdom Pseudomonadati; phylum Myxococcota; class Myxococcia; order Myxococcales; family Myxococcaceae; genus Myxococcus; species Myxococcus sp. AM011. Next base: position 1,228 of record NZ_JABXEM010000271.1, on the reverse strand, counting down.
GCGCTGACGGAGCTGCGCGCGGAAGGCCGCGGGCTGGGCTCGCAGGTACACCTCCGCCATGCCGCCCAACAGGCCCACCGTGTCGTAGATGACGCCCGGCGTGCCCGTCTCCAGCGTCACGCCGTGCAGCTCCACCTTGCCGGACGTGGTGAGTGACAGCGTCTTGGCGCCCTCGGGCAGATTCACCCGCGCGAAGGCCGCCTCCGACTTCGTCTTGGAGAAGCCGCGCGTCTGGATGCGCTGCAGCGGCCGGCCATCCACGGAGAGCTGCACGGAGCCGCTGGACGGCTGGGCGAGGAAGAACAGCTCCGCCACCCGCGAGCCCTCCACGTCGTACTTCGTGCTCTGCGAGCCGCTCGCCGAGGTGAAGGCCACGCCCGTCCAGCCGACCCTGTCGCGGGGCCACTTGGTGTCCACCAGCCGCGCAATCTCCCAGCCGTCCGAGCCCCGTCCGGAGCGCGTCCACCGGCCCGCGCTGGCGGGGCGGGTGATGAAGAGGAAGCCCTTGCCGCCCGAGCCGAAGCGCTCCTGGAGCCTGTCTCGCACCACATCGGTGATGTAGTCCGACGCGACGAGCGAGTCCCCCAGGTGCACCACGCGCACCGGTGTGCGTCGCGTGTCCGCGCGCAGCTCCGTCAGCGCCCGGTGGAAGGGGGCGAGCCCGTCCTCCTCACAGGTGCCGTCCGCGCGCGCCTTGCGGCAGTTGGGCTCGATGTCGACGTGCTGGGCGCTCATCCGCTCGCGCAGCGCCTCCAGCTCCACGGCGCGCGCCAGCGACGGCGCGCTCAGCTCCTCCAGACCGATGCCCGGCACCGTGGGCACCGCGGGCGTGGGCACCGCGTCCACCACCTCCGTCCCCGCATCGTCCGCCGGGTCCTCTTCCGGCACCGCGTCCTGCTTGGGCGTGTCCGACGCCACCGCCTCGATTTCAGGGGGCGGGGCGGGGCGGCCTCCGGTGAAGGACGCGGGCAGCGCCAGCGCCACCAGCTTCGAGCCCAGGGGGCCTCGCTGGAGACTGGGCAGGGGGCGCCACGACTCTGGAATCGGGGCGAGCGAAAGCCCCAGCGCCAGCGCGACGGTGAGAACGAGCGTCAGCCCGGTGGTTCTGGCCTTGAAGAAGTCCAACAGCGCGGCATGAGACTGGCTTTTCGGGGGCGGGTCAAAACTCTCGCCACTCAGAGCCGCTTCATCGTCCGGAGGGCGGACAGGCGGGCTCGGGGGCTCTGAA
>NZ_JABXEM010000270.1:0-14897 GCF_013372595.1 Myxococcus sp. AM011 | reverse complement strand
CCCGACACCACCCCCACCCCACCCTCGGCCACCTGACGGGCGAAGGCACGGGCAAAAGGCAGGAACCCCTGGTCCGGATGTCGGCTGCCCACCATGGCCACCCGCCTGCGCGGCGGCCCAGGCTGGCCCCGGTGGAAGAGCAGGGGCGGCGCGTCCTCCACCTGCCTGAGGCGCTCCGGATAGGCCCGTTGCTCGGCGAACGCCACCCGCATGCCTCCGTCGCGACACGCCTCCTGCAGCTGCTCCGCGACGACGGGGAGCCGCTCCAGCGTCGCCAGCCGTCGACGGACCTGTGGGGAAACCGGCGCTTCGGACACCCAGTCTCCTACCGGAGTCGTGGCCAGCGGGGCGAGCCGGCCGTCGGCGAATGCGCGCAAGGCGGCCAGCGTCCTCGGCCCCAGGCCGGGAACGGCCCAGAGCGCCAGGCATGCCTGCTGCTCCGCCGTGAGGCTGTCCGTCTCAGCGTCCGCCATACCGACCCCCCTCGATTCCCACCTATATAGAAGATGGGGTCCGCAGGGAGGGGCGCGACACATAAACACCGGACCGCCACCGGTCAAGCACTCAACCCCTCCTGGACGGGAGGGGATGCACTTTTCCTGCCGGAGCTACCGGCTGGCGGTGGGGGCGGAGTTCACGCGCATGTACGCGCGGTCGCCGGTGTTGATCTCCTCGGTGGAGCGCATCATCAGACAGTTGTTGGTGCGCTCCTTCACCTCGGTGACCATGCACATGCCGATGTTCTCCCACGGCAGCGCCTTGTCGGACGCGGGCGGGGGCGGCAGCTCCGGCTTGCCCAGCACCTGCCGGGACGGGTCGCCCTGGCGGAGGATGAGGAAGGTGTTGCCCAGCTGGACGCCGTCCGCGCTGCCCTTGTCCAGCACCACGGTGTTGTGCTCACCGAGCAGCGACAGGTAGGGCACCAGCGCCGTCACGACGGTGGCGTTGAGCTCCTTCGTGTTGGGCCGGGGGGCGACGCGCTCGCTGAGCTTCTCTCCGTAGGGGCCCACCAGGTCGCCACGCTCGATGCCGTCCCAGGTGTCGACGATCTGCGCGGTGACGACGCCCTTGTCCACGCGCACCACGCGCAGCGTGCCCACGAAGTCCGTGAGGTAGCCGAGCTGCTTGTGCGAGCGCGGGTGCTTCACCGCCTGCGTGGTGTGGAAGACGACGTAGCGGTCACCGACCTTGGCGGTGGCGTTGCGCTTGAACCGCACGTAGACGTTGTCCGGGAAGGACAGCATCAGCGCGCCGTTCGGAGAGCCCTCGATGCGGCCCGCCTCCTCCAGCTCGCGCGGGGTGACGAAGCCCTGCGTCGTCACCGGCCGCGATGAGGACACGTCGTAGCCGATCTTGCCCGACACGGTGACCATGTCCCCACCGGACAGGTCCGTGGGCGCGGCCACGTCGACGGTGTCGTCGGTCTCCACGCGCTGGGGCACTTCCTCGCCCCCACCGAAGAAGCTCACCTGGTTGCCCGGGTAGATCCAATGCGGGTTGGCGATCTCCGGGTTGTAGGACCAGACCTTCGGCCAGTACCAGGGGCTGCCCAGGTAGCGCTGGGACAAATCCCACAGCGTGTCACCGGACTCGACGGTGTGGACCACGCCGGGGGCGCTCTCACGGCCCTTGGCGGCGCCCGGGGGCAGCGTCACGTTGGTGCCGGAGGGACGCTCGGGCGCCACCTCGTCCATGACCTCGGCGCCTTCCGTCTCGCTGCCAGCCTCGGTCTCGTCCGGGTCGCCGCCCTCCTGCTGCGCGAGTGCGCTCCAGGCGGGGGCGACGGCGAGGCTCAGCATCAGCGAGGTGAGGATCCGGGAGCGCATCGCACGACATCCTTTCGAAGAAGACTTCACTGCGGGAGCGCGGCGAGCCGCTGCTCCGCCTGCGTGGCGGCGGCCGTCCCCGGAAACTGGGTGACGACGCGCGTGTAGAGAGCCCGGGCATCCGCGGCCTGATTGAGCCGCATCCGGCACTCGGCGAGCCGGAGCATGCCGTCCAGCATGGCATCCCCGGCGGGATAGGTGGCGATCAGCCGCTCGAACGTCCTGGCGGCGTCCTTGAACTCGTTGAGCCCCATCTGCCCCAGCCCGCTGAAGTACAGCGCGTTGTCCGCGCGCGGGTGGCGGGGGTTCTCCTCGGAGAAGCGGCGCAGGCGCTGCACGCCGCCCTCCACGTTGCCGGTGCGCAGGAGCGACACGGACTTCTCGTAGTCCGCCTCCAGCACGTCGGGGTCCGGCTGATCCGCCGGGTCATCCTCGCGCGTGGTCACCATCGTGGCCCCGCCCGACCCGGACTCCGGCGCGCCGTCCGGCACATTGCTGATGAACATCTCCACCTGCTCGGACTCGGGCTCCACCACGGCCACCTGCGTGGCCAGTCTGGGCGCGGGCTCGAAGCGCGGCTTGAGCTTCACCACCGACAACTCCGGAGTCATCGTCAGCGCCTCATCCTGCGCGGGGGCGGCGACTCGCACGGACGCGGGGATGGCCTGCTTCGTCGCGGGGGAGGAACCCGGGGTCCGTGCGCGCTCGACGGCGGAATGGGCCTCCAGCCGCTCCAGCCGGTCGACGAGGCGGGTCTGCGACTCGCGCAGCGCGCGAAGCTCCGCCTGCAGGGCCCCGACCTCCGCCTGGGAGGCGGAAGTCGTGGCACAGGCGCACAGCGCGCAGAGCGGCGCTGCGGCGAGCAATCGGAAGATGGCGGAGCGCTCGAGCACGGGCCTCGACGGATGAAAGTCCCTTGCGAGGATAGGAAGGCACGTCGGAGAGCGTCAAGAAAACGGCCGTCGCTCCCCTTCTAGAACCGGTTTACCACCAGGTTGAGGTGCCGTCCGGTCCGCCCCGCATCACGCCGGTGGGAGAAGAACCGCGAGGGCTCACACGCGGTACAGACCTGTAGCACGTCCACATGGGCCGCCCGCAGCCCCGCGCCCAGCAGCGTCAGCCGCACCGCGCGTGACAGGTCCAACCGGATGCGCCCGCCCTCCTCCACCACCACTTCCGAGCCGAAGCGCGCCGTGAAGCGCTGTCCCAACTCGGCGGAGACTTCATAGCAACAGCGCTGAATCGCCGGCCCCACGGCGGCGAGCAGCCGCTCCGGCCGGGCCCCCCGCGCCACCAGCGCCTCCACGGCACGTGCGCTGATGTCCGCGTCCGTCCCCTTCCACCCCGAGTGCACCGCGGCCACGCGCCGCCCGTCCGGGTCCACCAGCAACACCGGGACGCAGTCCGCCGTGCCCACCGCCACCCACGTCCCGGGCACGCCGGTCCATAGCGCGTCCGCCTCGCCCTCGGGAGGCCGCAGCGTGTCGGCGCCCTCCTCCGCCACCAGAGCCTCCTCCACTCGAGCCTCCAGCACCCGGTCTCCGTGCACCTGGGACACGCGCGACAGCAAGCCCAGCGGAGCGCCCGCCGCCACGGCGAGCCTGCGGAGGTTCTCCTCCACCTTCTCCCGGTCGTCTCCCGTGGAGAAGCCGAGGTTGAGCGAGGCGAAGGGCCCCTCCGACACACCGCCCGCGCGCGTCGCGAAGCCGTGTGGAACGGGGAGCAGCGAGGACGTGAGCAGCTCGGTTGCCATGAGGAGGTCCTTCATATCCGTCAGGCCTGGCGCGACGCATGCGGACGTCGACGTGCGTCAGCTGGATGCGCCAACGGAATGATAAAATTCCCATGCAAGTACGTTTGACAGTCCGCGTCAGCCCATTGACAATTCCTCTGACTCTTCGTGAAACGGGTTGAATCCTTTCGAACGAAGTGACGCGAACGCGCGCATGCCCCTGGGTCCCGACACCGTAGGCCGCAAGCTCCTCTGGAGCATCGCTCTGCCTGGGTTGGTGGTGACGTTGCTGGGCGTGGGCCACTTCTGGCGCGAGGCGCGGGTGGCGGTGCAGGACGCCACACAGGTGGAGTCGCTCGCACTCGCGGAGTTCGTCGCCTCGACGTTCCTGTTGCCGCAGGGTCCCGGTTCCCACGCGCATGGCGCGGTGACGGAGGTGCTCCACTCGGACACGCGGTTGTTCCGCTCGGTGGCGGATGTGCGCGTGCTGACGCCGGATGGACGGGTGCGCTGGTCCCGCGCGCCCTCCGAGATTGGCACCGTGCACCCGGAGGCCTCGCGCCTCACCCGCCCCGGCCCTGAGACGGCTCGCTCCGCGGACGGGGTGACGGAGGTGGTGCGGCCCCTGGGCGGTCCGGAGTGCGGGAGCTGTCACTCGCGCGGAGAGGTGCCCGGCGCCAGTGTCCTGCAGATGCGGATGACGGAGCCCGCACTGCACCAGCAACTAACGCGGGTGTTCGGTGGCGCGCTGGGGTCCATGGCGGTGTTCGCCGTCATCCTCGCGCTCGTCATCGCGCTGTCCTTGCACTTCAACCTCACGCGTCCGCTGCGCCGGCTGAGCGCGGCCATGGGGCGCGCGGAGGCGGGAGACCTCTTGGTGCGCGCGGACGTGCGCGGCACGGATGAAATCGCGCGCCTGGGCGCGGCCTTCAACCAGATGCTGGCGCGGCTCACCACCATGAAGGCGGAGGAGATCGACACCCACCGGGACTTGGAGCTGGTGAAGGAGAAGCTCGCGCTCAAGGACGAGCTGGAAGAGCGCCTGCGCGAGCTGTCGCTGCTGTTCGACGTGACGCGCTCCCTCAGCTCCACGCTGGAGCTGGACGAGCTGCTGGAGGGTGTCACGCGGCTGGTGGTGGAGCGGCTCCAGATTCCGGAGTTCTCCATCATGCTCGTCAGCGCGGAGGGCACGCTGGAGGTGCGCCAGGCGTGGCCGGAGGGGCGTGGCTCGGAGGGCCTCATCTTCTCGGTGGGCGAAGGCGCCTGTGGCCGGGCGGCGCAGACGCACAAGGCGGTGTACCTGCCGGACGTCGGGGACCCCACCAGCATCTTCGCGCGCCGGGGACTGGAGAAGGACGCGCTCGTCACGGGCGCGCTGCTCGCGGTGCCCATGGTGCATGCGGGCACGCTCATGGGCGTGGTGAACTTCCAGCGTCCGCTCATCGCCAGCTTCTCCGCGGGGGAAATCGAGCTGCTCACCGCCGTGGCGGACATCGCGGCGGCGGCGGTGAAGAACGCTCGGCTGCACGCGGAGACGGTGAAGCTCACCATGACGGACCCGCTGACGGGGGTGCCCAACCGCCGTCACCTCTTCCAGCGAATGGAGCTGGAGCTGGCGCGCGCGCAGCGCTTCGGCACGCCGCTGGGGCTGCTCATGGTGGACGTGGACCACTTCAAGCGCCTCAACGACCTGGCCGGCCACCGGGCGGGTGACGAGACGCTCCGCCGCGTCTGCGACATCCTCCGCTCGCGCGTGCGCAAGGTGGACACGCTCGCGCGCTACGGCGGCGAGGAGTTCGTGCTCCTGCTTCCCCATGCCACCAAGCAGGACGCGGTGGAGGTGGCGGAGAAGCTGCGCCGCGCGGTGGCGGAGACCATCGTCCTCTCGCAGCCGGGCCTCCCGGGCGGCCACGTCACCGTGTCCGTGGGCGTGTCCCACTTCCCCACGGACGCCAACACGCAGGAGGGGCTCGTCGACAGCGCGGACGCGGCCCTCTATTGCAGCAAGCGCACGGGCCGCAACCGCACCACGCCGTTCGAGATGGGGATGGAAATCCACCCCGGCCGCGAGCGCGGGCCCCACACGCCTCCCGCCGAGGCCACCGGCCCCGTTCCTCCGAGCGGCGTGGCCAAGGCGTAGGACGAACCGCGCACGGCTCAGCGGGACACGAGCGTGCGCACCGTGGGAAGCATCAGGTCCGCCCACTCCTCGTAGCCTTCCGCGGACGGGTGGAAGCCGTCGCCCGAGAAGAACCGCGGCGCGCGGGGAAACATCTCCTGGCTCGCGGTGTACAGGTCCACCAGGTGCAACCCCTCCGTGCGCGCCACCTGGGCGATGGCGGCGTTGAAGGGCTCGATGCGGCCTTCGTAGAGGGCACTGGGCACCAGCTTCGCGACGGGTGCCAGGGCCAGGTCCGCGATGTTCACCAGAACCAGCGGCGCGCCCGTCTGCTTCAGCCGGCGGGCGATGCGCTCCAGGTCCTCCTGGAAGTCCTCCACCGCCGTGCCACGCCAGATGTCGTTGGTGCCCACGCCCAGCGTCACCAGCGTGGGGTGCGCGGCCACCGCGGCCTTCACCTGCCCGGTGAAGACGTCGCGGATGCGCGCCCCGCTGACGCCCAGGTTGGTGAGGCCCACGGAGAGCCCGTCCTTGCGCAGTCGCGAGGCGAGGCGCTCGGGGTAGCCGCCGCCGCGCGTCGCTCCCACGCCCACGGCCGTGCTGTCTCCGAGCGCGACGTAGTTGACGCTCATGTCCGTCGCTCCACTACGGCATGCGCAGCGCGCGCAGCATGCGACCGCCTCCGGGAGTCGCCACGCGCAACAGCAACGTGCTGCCCTCGGGCGCGGCGCGAATCGACTTGGCCAGGTCGTCCGCGTTCTTCACCGGCTTGCGGTTGGCTTCCACCACCACCATGCCCGGCTCGAGCTGCGCGCGGTCCGCCGGAGAGCCCGGAATCACGTCGGTGATGAGGGCGCCCTGGCGCTCGTTGAAGCCCGCCTGCTGCGCGGTGCGCGCATCCAGGTTCTGGAGGCTGACGCCCACGCGGCGAGAGCTCTCCTGCGAGTCCTCCCCCTGCGGCTTGCGCGCGGTGACGCCCTCCAGGTCGGGCCGGGTGCCGAGCATCACCTTCACGTCCTGCTTCTTGCCCTCGCGGAACAACGTCAGCGTGGAGGTGCTGCCCGGACGCTTGAGCGCCACGGTGCGCGTGAGCTGGCCACTGGACGTCACCGTCTGCCCGTCGATGGCGGTGACGACGTCGTCCGACTTCAGGCCCGCCTTCGCCGCCGGAGAGTCCGGATTGACTTGCGTGAGGATGGCCCCCTCCGTCACCGGCAGCTTGAGTGCGCTCGCCAGGTCCCGCGTCAGGTCCTGGATGCCCACGCCCAGCCACGCGCGCGTGACGGAGCCTTCCTTCTCCAGCGCCGGCACCAGCGCCTTCACCAGGTTGCTGGGCACCGCGAAGCCGATGCCCGTGCCACCGCCGACGATGGCCGTGTTGATGCCGACGACCTCGCCTCGCATGTTGAACAGCGGACCGCCGGAGTTGCCCGGGTTGATGGCCGCGTCCGTCTGGAGGAACTCGTCGTACGGCCCCGCGCCGATGTCGCGCGCGCGAGCGGAGACGATGCCCAGGCTCACGCTGGACGCGAGTCCGAAGGGATTGCCGATGGCGACGACCCAGTCCCCCACGCGCAGTCCGTCGGAGTCGCCCAGCTTCACCGTGGGCAGGCCCTCCACCTTGTCCTTGATCTTCACCACCGCGACGTCGGTGAGCGGATCTCTTCCCACCACCGAAGCGGAGAACGAGCGCCCGTCATCCAGTCGCACGGTGATGGAGACGGCGTCCTCCACCACGTGGTTGTTGGTGAGGACGATGCCCGTCGGCTCGATGATGAAGCCGGAGCCCGCGCCCTGACGGAGCTGCTCCTTGCCTCCCCTGCCCCCCGCGCCTCCACCGAAGAACCGGTCGAAGAGCGGGTTGTCCTCCATGCCCCTCGCGCCTCCACCGCCGCGCGCCTGCACGTCCACGTTGACGACGGCCGACTTCACCGAGTCCACCAGCGGCGCCAGCGACGGAAGCGCCTGCGCCTCGCGCGTGGCCGGCTGGAGGTTGCCGGGCCGGCCTTGCGCGGGAGCGGGCGCCGCGGTCTGCGCCCACGAAGCCGACGGGACGGCGAGGAGCAGCGCGGTGGCCAGGGCGCTCCGGAACGCGACGGAAGAACGGGTCATATGCTCCCCAAGCTAAAGCCGAAATGCGGTCCGGCAAGCGAAACGGCCGACGGTCATCCACCGAAACAATCGGGGCCCGACACCCGCGAGCCCCTGAGTTCATCCCAGTCGATAGAGGCGGTAGTCGAGCTCCGGGAAGAGATTGTCGCGCCCTTCCAACTGAGCAAGCCAGCCCTCGTCGATGGTGCCCGCCCTCAGCTCGTCATGCAGCCGGAGGAAGTGCTGGACGTGCTCCTGGGTGCGCCGCTTCGCGTACTCCACCATGGTGCCCGTCTTCAGGATGAAGGCCCAGTCGGAGCTCTGCGCGAGCAACAGCTCCCGCGCGGCCTGGTTGAGCGCACGACGCTGGAGCGCCGGAGCGTCCGGAAAGTCACGCGCGAGCTCCACCATCTTCCGCGCGCAGTGGGTCAGATGGCGGTAGACCCAGTCGTTGGTGCCATCCAGCCACATGTGGGCATAGCCCCCCGCGCCCCACGAGGACATCGGCGGCGTGGCCACCTGGTTCTCTGGGTTCTCTCGCAGGTCATCCAACGGCGTCACCAGGTCGAAGGTGGACTGCTCGCGCGCCGCCTTGCGGATGAAGGCCTCCAGGAACCACGGCCCCTCGAACCACCAGTGGCCGAACAGCTCCGCGTCGTAGGGCGAGACGACCACGGGCTTGCGACCGCCGAGGCGCGAGGCCAGGTGCTCTATCTGCCGCTGCCGGTTGAAGAGGAAGTTGCCGGCATGCACGGCGGCGCGCTCTCGCGCCAGCGCGGGGTCATAGGGGCGCTTGTCGTCCGTCTTCCCGGTGATGCGGTAGTACTTGAAGCCGGTGTTCTTCCGGTCGCCCGTCGGCTGGATGAAGGGACGGATGTAGTCGAGGTCCAGGTCCCAGCCGATGTCCCGATAGAACTCGCGGTAGTCCGGGTCGCCGGGATAGCCGTACTCGGAGCTCCAGACCTGCTGGCTGCTCTCGGGGTCCCGCGCGAAGGCGGCGACACCGGCCTCGGTGAAGATGGGCGCGTAGGGGCCGTGCAGCGGACGCGGCGTGGCGTCCGTCAGGCCATGCGTGTCCACGAAGAAGTAGCGGATGCGCTCGGCGGCGAGGATGCGCTCCAGGCCCGGGTAGTAGCCACACTCGGCCAGCCAGATGCCGGCCGGGTCTCTTCCGAAGTGCTGACGGTAGTGGTTGGAGGCCACCATCACCTGGGCGCGCACGGCCTCGGGCACCTGCTGCATGAGCGGCAGGAACCCGTGCGTCGCGTTGCACGTGAGGATGTCCAGATATCCCGCGTCCTGGAGGCGCCGGAACGCGGCGACGAGGTCTCCGCGGTAGCGGTCGTGGAAGGCGCGGCGCAGCGTCTCGAAGTGGTCCCGATAGAAGCGCGCCAGGGCCCCGAAGGTCGCGTCGGTCCGGGTGCGGTGGACCTCGCGCGCGCCCAGTTCGCAGAGCTGGTCCAGCTTCCGTGCGTAGCGCGTCATCAAAAGCTCGTCGCGCAGCATGGTGACGAGCGTGGGCGACAGCGTCATCGCCAGTCGGAACGGGACGCCATCCTCCGCCAGGGAGTCGAAGGCGAGGAGCAGCGGGAGGTACGTCTCGGAGATGGCCTCGTAGAGCCAGTCTTCCTCGAGGAAGTCCTCGTGCTCGGGGTGTCGGACGAACGGGAGATGCGCGTGAAGGACGAGTGAGAGGGAGCCCAGGCTCATGGTTGGTGGAGGTGTCCTTGCGGGTTCACGAGCGGCCCCCGCCCGAGGGCGGCTTCCGGTTCGAGTCCTGGTCCGAGCTGCCTGTCCCCATCGTCACCGGCTCTGGACTCGAGCCTCCCACCAGGTCCGAGTAGCGCCGGTCCGAGGCTCCGGGAGCGCGGGGCGGCGACTCGAAGTAGCGCATGTCAGAGGCACCGGGCGCACGCGCGGGGGCCTCGAAGTAGTGCAGCTCCGTGGAGCCCGTGGTGCCCGTGGGGCGAAGAGGTGCCTCGAGGCCACCTGCGTCCATGGGTCCGGCGGACCTGGGAGGAGGCTCGGCGTAGCGCATGTCCGAGGCGCCCGGCGCGCGAGCGATGTCCAGGTACTGGTACGGAGGACGGGCGTCCTTTTGCGAGGCCTGTGCCGCGCCTTCCGAATAGCGCTGTTCGGAGGAGCCCGGTGCACGCACCTGCCCGAGTTCGAGGTATTCGAACGCACGCGGCGACGACGCGGGGCGCACCGTGCCTTCGCCGTACCGCATGTCCGAGGCGCCGGGCGCGCGCTCCTGTGCATCCAGGTAGCGATGCGAGGCGAGATAGCGCTGGTCCGAGGCACCCGGCGCGCGCTCGATGCCTTGCAGATAGGTGCCGGAGCCCGCCTGGGAGCCGGGGCCCTCGGGTGAGGGAGGAGCACCGGGACCGACACCTTCGCGGTGGACCACGGGGATGTCCTTCACTCCCGCGCTCCCGGGCAGGTTGACCCGGTGCCACGTGATGTACTCGCGCTCGTGATTCTCCGGCGCCAGCGTGGGGACTGGGGCTACGGCGACGGGGGCCTCGGGCTCCACCGGGACGGGCCGACGCAGGAAGCGCACGGACGTGTCCGTCGATACGCCCGAGGGAGGGAGCGCCACGCGATTGCTGGAGGGGCCGATGCGATGCGCCTTGCCATCGCGGCCGACGAAATGGGCTTCGACGCGGTACGGGCGCCCCGGTGGAAGTCCATGGATGTAGTAACTGCGTGACTCCAGTGAGCAGTCCACCTCGCGCACGAGGGACTCCCCATCGAAGACACGCAGGACGGACCGAGGCTCCTCCAGTCCCTGCATCGCGCGCGACCTCGTCGCGGGGCTGAAATCCCAGAGGGCGAAGAGGGTATGCGGGTCGCGCGGGAGCAGCAGCGCGGTGTCGTCGTGGTACTCGCGGGAAAGCGGCTCCTGCGCTTCGGGCTCCGGCGCGGCGAGGAGGGACGCTTCCGGCGTGGGCGCGGGTGGCTGCTGGAGGTGATGGCGACGGGCCTCGGCCTCGCCTCGGACGCGCGCGACGAAGAAGCCCTCGACGAGCGGCTCGGCGGGGTGCTGTTCCACGGGCTCGTCTGGTGGAGCCTCGGTGCTGGAGGCGGACGGGCTGAAGGGCCGCGCCGCGTCAGGGTTGGAACCGAGCACGGCTTCGGGCTCGGTCGACGTCACGGTGTCGCGCGAACCACGAGGCTTGGGAGGGAAGTTCACGATGTGGGCCGGGCGTGCGGAAGGTGAGCTGTCGGACTTCTCTGAGGCGCGCTTGGCCGCCACGCGCTTGGGTGCGGTGACACGTCCCTGCTCCGACATCTCGGTGGCCGCCTTTCGTGGAGTCTTTGCACGCGGCGTGTCCGTGGCGAGTGGGGCCAAGGACGTTCTCGCCTCGACGAGGGGGGCGATGGGGGGCGCCGCGACCTTCCCAGGGAGCTTGCCCAAGGCCCTGGACGCCGCCGCCGCGACCTTCGCGGGGAGCTTGCCCAGCGCCTTGGCCGCCGCCGCCACGACCTTCGATGGAGAATCGCGCGGGGCCTTCTCCTTGGATGCCGCCGCCGCGACCTTCGCCGGGGCCTTCTCCCTGGATGGCGTGGCCGGAACTTTCACCGGGCCCTGTGCCTTCGCCCGGGCTGGTGTCGCCCCAGCCTTCGCCGCGCCCTTCGCCTTTGCCGCCGCCGCCTTCCCCTTCACCGTGGCTTCGGCCTTGGCCTTGGAAGCCCTCGCGAGGATTTTCACCGAGGGAGCGGCCTTGGGCGCGCTCCGGGTCACCTGCTTGGACCTGGCGGAGGGCGTCACGGGCCGGGCGGGCCCGGAAGAGGACTTTTTCGCGGCGGGGCCCTTGCGAGGAAGCTCGATGCCGACCAACCGGGCGAGCCTGGCGAGCGAGGGCACGAACCCGGCCAGGGCGGCAATCAACTCCTCCTTATTGAGCTTGCTGTATCCGCTCCCCAGGTGCTTCCGGGCCAGCTCTCTCAGGGAGCCGACGGTGACGCTCTTGAGGTCGTCCATGGGCAAGGTCGCCTTTAGGTCGCCGGCCGTGGTGGGTCAACGTGCCAGCATTGCTTGTGTTCGTCGCCCGACCCCCTTCCCACCACCTCACCCGATGACACCCAGGATGCACCTCGGTATTCTGCTCCCGCTTTGAGCGACCTGCCCAGACTGCTCCTGTGCAGCTTCGACGTCATCCCCGGCCCTTCCGGCTCGTCACGTCGTTTGACCGAGTACCTCAAGGCGTTACCGGATCGCTTCTCCGTGGTGGTGCTGTCGGCGAAGACGCCCGACCACTCCCATATCGAGAAGTACCAGGGTGCTCGACTGCTGCGCGTCCCAGTAGGCTCGGGAGACCTTGCCTCGCGAATCCAGGCGTTCGAGCGGGCCGTGCGCCGTCAGCTCGAGAGCGAGGACTACGCGCTCTGCCACTTCACGGACCCCTTCGGCGGCTATGCCCTGTGCGAGCTGAAGGGGGACTACGGCTACCGCCTCATCTATGAGGCGCAGACGTTCCCCTCGCAGGAGCTGCGCTACACGCATCCGCAGACGGAGGGCGACCGGCGCTTCCTGTCGAAGGTCCGCAGGCAGGAGCTGTTCTGCCTGATGAACGCGGACCTCATCGTCACCGGCTCCCAGACGACGCGCTCGTACATCCAGTCGCTCGGCGCGAGCGAGGAGCTCATCCGGGTCGTCCGCGCGCCGGTGGACCTGGCGCCCTACGTCCCCGACGCGCTGGGGGCGCCGGATGGCGAGCCCCTGCGGTTGATGTACCTGGGCAGCCACGTGGGCTGGCAGGGCCTGCCGACGCTGCTGCGCGCGGTCGCGCTTGCGGCGAAGCAGGTCGAGGTGCGCCTCACCCTGGTGGGAGCGCAGCACCCGGACTGGCAGCCCCATCTGGACGAGCTCGTGAAGGAGCTGGGGCTCAAGGACCGGGTGGAGTTCCAGCCGCCCGTGCACCATGACGACGTGGCCAAGGTGCTCGCGCTGGCGGACTTGGGCGTGCTCGCGCTCGACGACGTGGAGCGCAACCGGCTCCAGGGAGGACCCCTGGCGAAGGTGTCCGAGTACTTCGCCGCGGGCCGCCCGGTCATCGCCGCCGACCTGCCTGTCTGCCGGGAGCTGATTCCGGAGGACGCCGCCCTCTTCTTCCCGGCCGGGGACAGCCGGGCCATGGCCGACCGCATCATCGAGCTGGCGCGCGACATTCCGCGCCGCGTCGAGCTGGGCAATCGGGCCCGTGAGCATGCCGAGGCCGCGCTCGACGCCGGCGTCATCCGAGGTCAGTTGCTGGACCTCTACGACTCGCTGCTGGAGAAGCGCACGGGTCCGGTGACAAGCACGAGCGAGGACGATCTCCCGGCGGCGACGATGGTGACGGGGACGCCGACCAGCCGGCTCGCGACGCTGCTGCCTCCGGACAGCGGTCGGGTGAAGATTCCCCAGCCGGAGAAGCGGGAGCCCGTCGCGGAGAACACGGCGCCGTCGTCGGACGACGCCCCCAGCGACGACCCGCCCGTGGTGATGGGGATGGTTCTGGAGGACGGGTTCGATACGCGGCTCGTCAAGACGGAGCCGGACGCACGTCCCATTGAGCCGCCCGTCGTGATGGGCCTGCCCCTGCGCGAGCGAGCGGCCCCGCCCGCCGCGACGACGTCGAGCACGGAGTCCTCGGCGTCGAATGGAGTGGCGGCGCCCTCGCATTCCGAGCCGACACCCCTCGCCACCCCGGCGATGACGGCGGATCCGACGCCTGTCACGCCCACTCGCGCGGTGTCGCCCGAGGTGGTGGGAGCCGACGAGAAGTCTTCCGCGGATCCGGTGGAGGCACGCGAGGAGCGCGCGCAGGACGAGAAGGACGAGGTGTCCAGCAAGTCCGCGACACCGCTGCTGGAGGATGCGCCCCCTGGCCCGACGCCGGTGGAGCCGCAGTCCTCGAAGTCCTCTGATGAATCCCGCGCGCGCTCTGAGGCGGGCTCACCCGTGGAGGAGAGTGAGCGCACGGGGGAATCGCCCTCACCCACGCCGGTCGTCCGCGCACCGGCCGCGCTGGGCATCGACGAGGCGCCTTCGCCCACGCCAGTTGTACGGACGCCCGCACCACTTCCGCTCGACGAGCCGCCTTCGCCTACGCCCATCGTTCGGGCGCCCGCGCCGCTTCAGCGGGACGAGCCGCCTTCGCCTACGCCCATCGTTCGGGCGCCCGCGCCCCTTCCTCGCGAAGAGCCGCCCTCGCCTACGCCCATCGTTCGGGCGCCCGCGCCCCTTCCTCGCGAAGAACCTCCTTCACCTACGCCCATCGTTCGGGCGCCCGCGCCGATTCCTCGAGAAGAGCCGCCCTCGCCTACCCCTATCGTTCGGGCGCCTGCGCCGCTTCCGTTCGACGAGCATCCTTCGCCAACGCCCATCGTCCGGGCACCCGCGCCGCTTCAGCGGGACGAGCCGCCTTCGCCTACGCCCATCGTCCGCAGCCCCATCGCGGCGAGGCACGATGACGAAGCGCCCGCGCCGACGCCGATCATCCCAGCGCGCTCTGTGCTCGCCAGCCGCAGCACCTCGTCGAGAGTGGAGACACCGTCCCGTCGGATGTCGTCCCTCACCACGCCGACGAAGGGGACTCAGTCCCTCGACTCGGAACGCGGCGCGGATCGCCCATCGGGACGTACGCACTCGGTCTCCGACGCTGAGCGTTCAACGGGTCGCACGAGTTCCTCTACCGACTCGGAGCGTCCGTCGGCGCGCGGTACACCGGTCCCCGAGCCTGAGCGGCCCTCGACCCGCTCGGGCTCCTCTGCCGACTCGGAGCGTCCGTCAGCTCGCGGTACACCGGTCCCCGAACCCGAGCGGCCCTCGGGCCGGACCTCTTCCGTGGTCGACGCGGAGCGCGCTTCGGCTCACACGGGTACGACCACCGACCCCGAGCGTCCGTCGGGCCGCACGGCCGTCCCCGAGCTTCCGCCACGAGCCACGGATCCCGAGCGCCGCACGCCACGCCCCTCGGGAGTCGTCGAGCCCGAACGCCCGCGAGGGACCTCGGACACCGATCGCCTCCCTCCACTGGTTCGCCCCACGCCACCCACCGAGCCCGGCCGCGCCGTCTCGCTCCGTGGAAGCGCCTCCGACCCGGAGCGTCCGCCTCCCGTCCTGACCCCAGGCCCCGTC
>NZ_JABXEM010000026.1:0-62122 GCF_013372595.1 Myxococcus sp. AM011 | reverse complement strand
CCCCATCCCAGCGCCCTGCACGAGAGTGCCGCGAGGTACGCCTGTGCCCTTGTCCTCCACCACCGCTGGAGCAGGGTTACCCGTGGCCAGCTCGGACGCCACGGCGGCGGCCCGAGCCAATGCGGCCAGCGACTCACCCGCGTCGACCCGGCGCGACACCGCGGGCTCCTGACCGACGACCTCCGACGAGCCAGCCCCCATCGACGGCCCATCCGCCTCCGCCCGGGTACACGCCTGGAGCCAGACCACGAGCCGCCCCACCTCGGGCGAAACCTCGGTCGACGGCTGGGCTCCCGAGAGCAGCAGCACCACGTCGGCGGCGCTGAGCAGCGCGTCCGTGGAGTCCGCCGACAGCGAATACCGCCGAGGCTCCGTGCAGCGGACCAGCTCCTCCATCTCGTGCACGAGCACGTTGATGTCGTCGAAGCCCATCATCCGGGCCTCGCCCTTGAGGCCGTGCAGCTCGCGCAGCGCGCCCCTTCCAGCCTCCGCGCTCGCCCCCGCCTCCAGCTCCATGAGCGCCCGGTTGATGCGCTCCAAGCGCACCGTCACCAGGTCCCGGAACTGCCTGAGGAGGCGCTCGCTCGGGTTCACCCGCCCTCCTCCCGCAGCGTCTCCTGGCCAATCTGGAACCGCTCCACCACTTCGCGGAGGTCCCTGGCCAGCACGAGCAGGTCCGTGTTCGCCGTGCTCACCTGCTTGGTGGCGTTGAGGCTCTGCTGGGTGATGCGCAGGATGTCCGCCATCGTCTCCGCGAGCTGGTCGGTGCCCGTCTGCTGCTGCTGCGTGGCCAGCGAGATGCTGCGCACCGCGTCCGACGTCTTCCCCGCGAGCTTCGTGATTTGCCGCAGCGACTCCGACACCTGCTGGGCCAGCGTCGTCCCCGTCTCCACCGCGCGCACGCCGCCCTCGGTGGCGGACACCGCCGCGGCCGAGGCCTCGCGGACCTCCTCGATGAGCCCCTCGATTTCCTTGGTCGACTCCAGCACGTTCTCCGCCAGCCTGCGCATCTCCGCGGCCACCAGCGAGAAGCCCCGGCCCACCTCCGCCGCCTTCGTCCCCTCCAGCTCCGCGTTCAGCGCCAGCAGGTCCGACTTGTCGGCCACGCCGTTGATGAACTCGACAATCTTGCCAATCTGTTGGACGCGCTTGTTGAGCCGCACCACCGCCGACGCAATCGCGGCGTTGTCCTGCTTCATGCGCTCCATGGAGCCCAGGAACGACTCCGCGCTGCGCTGTCCCTGCTGCGCGGCTCCCAGCGTCCGCTGGGCGATCTGCGCCACCGAGCCCGCGTTCTCCGCTATCTGTCGGGCCGAGCGCGCCAGTTCCTCTGTCGTCGCGCTCGTCTGGTCCAGCGAGCTGGCCTGCTCCGCGGCGCCCATCTCGTAGCGCCCGGAGGTGGTGAGAATCTCCTCGGTGGTGGCCGAAATCTGCGCCCCGGCGCGCTGCAGCTGCGACATCACATCCGCCAGGTGCGCCCGCATCGTGGTGAAGGCGGCGGACACATCCCAGATTTCATCCTCCGCCGGCACCACGCGGGGGCTGGCCAGGTCGCCCTCGGCGATGCGGCGCGCCTCGCTCGACAGCTCCCGCAGCGGCCGCCCCAGCAACGTGCCACCCAGGTACGCCGTGGCGAGCCCCAGCCCGAAGACGAGCAGCACCAGCGGCCCTCCCGACGCCAGCGCCTCCAGGCGCAGCGCCGAGGCCAGCTCCGCGCTCGGAGCTCCATGCTCCACCAGTTGGGCCAGCGCCCGCTCTCCCAGCGCCGAGGAGAGCTGCACCGACAACACCGCCGGCGTCACCACGGAGATGAAGGCGAAGGCCACCAGCCGCGCGCGAATCTCCGCCCGCCGGGGCATGGCCGCGATGAGCTGCGAGTGCGTCATGCCCAGCTCGGCCAGCCACAGCACCACCTTGCGCGAGCGCAGGATGACCAGGCAGTGCACCAGCAGCGCCGTCAGGGGACCGAACAACAGCCCCAGCCCGGCGATGCGACGGGACATGTCCACGTCCGCGCCGCCCGCGCCCCACAGCGCTGCCCCCAGCCCCACGGTGGTGAGCAGCCACAGCCCCAGCGAGCCCAGGAAGGACTCATCCGGCGCGCGCGTCACCTCCATCACCGCCGCCTTCAGGGACTCCGGCGTCGGCGAGATATCACCCCGCTCCAACCCACGCAGCGTGCGCAGCCGCCCGAGCGCCACGGCCGAGCCCACCACCATCGCCACGCCACACAGCAGCGCGCCCAGCCGGAGCAGCAGCGACAGCCGCCCGTCCACGGCCAGCGCGTCGGAGAGCGTGAGCCGGGCGTAGTGAAGCCCCAGCGCCGCGCCCATCAGGTTGGCCAGGGGCACCGGCAGCATCAGATGCCGGCTGAACGAGGCCCGCCGAGGGCCTCCGCGCGCGCTCATGCGTCCTCCCCGGCCACGACGTGGAAGCGCTCCACCACGCGCTTGAGGTCCCTCGACAGGGTGGACAGGTCCGCGTTCGCCACCGCCATCTGCTTGGTGGCCGCCGAGTTCTGCTCCGTGACGCGCAGGATGTCCCCCATGGCCGCGGCGAGCTGGTCGGTACCCGTCTGCTGCTGCTGCGTGGCCAGGGAGATGCTGCGCACCGCGTGCGACGTCTGCCGCGCCAGCTCCAGGATGAGGCTCAGGCTTTCGTCCACTTCGGCCGCCAGCACCGTGCCCGCGTCCATCGCCTTCAGCCCCGCCTCCGTCGCCATCACCGCCGCGTGCGTGGCGTCGCGAATCTCCGCGATGAGCTGCTCAATCGCCTTGGTGGACCGGATGACGTTCTCCGCCAGCCTGCGCATCTCCGCGGCCACCAGCGAGAAGCCCCGCCCCACCTCGCCCGCCTTGGTCCCCTCCAGCTCCGCGTTGAGCGCCAGCAGGTCCGTCTTGTCGGCCAGCTCGTTGATGAACTCCACCACCTTGCCAATCTGCTGCACGCGCTTGTTCAACCGCACCACCGCGTCCGCGATGGCCTGGTTGTCCTGCTTCATGCGCTGCATGGCGCCCAGGAAGGCGGCGGCGCCCCGCTGGCCCGTCTGCGCGGCGGCGAACGTCGACTCGGCGATGGTGGACACCGACTCCGCGTTGCCGGCGATCTGCTGCGCCGAGCGCGCCAGCTCCTCCGTCGTCGCGCTCGTCACGTTGAGCGAGCTGGCCTGCTCGTCCGCGCCGGACTCCTGCTCCCCGGACGTGGCCACCAGTTGCTCCGTGGTGGTGGAGATTTGAAGCCCCGCGCGCCGCAGCTGGGTGAGCGCCTGGCCGAGCTGCGCCTGCATCTGCGCGAAGGCGGCGGAGGTGGCCCACACCTCGTCCTCGGCGGCGATGACTCGTGGAGGACGCAAGTCCC
The DNA here is from genome assembly GCF_013372595.1 of Myxococcus sp. AM011. Lineage (NCBI taxonomy): Bacteria > Pseudomonadati > Myxococcota > Myxococcia > Myxococcales > Myxococcaceae > Myxococcus > Myxococcus sp. AM011. Next base: position 58,765 of record NZ_JABXEM010000026.1, on the reverse strand, counting down.
CCTGGGCGATGCGGGTGGCATCCTCGGTGATGGCGCGCAGCGGCGCCGCGATGACGGTGCCCCCCAGGTATGCCGTCAGCAGCACGAGGATGGCGACCAGCCCCGCCACCGCCAGCCCTCGTCCGTCATCCGCCCGCCGCAGCGCCGCGTCCTGCTCCTCCGGCGAGTGGGCCCGCACCACGTCGTCCATGGCGCGCGAGGTGCGGCTGACGGTGGCGTCGAGGATGAACAGCGACGGCGTGAGCACCGCGATGGCGGTGAAGAGCACCATGCGGCGGCGGATATGCAGCCGTCGGGGCGGCGCCGCGGCCACCACCTCCATGGGCGACAGGCCCCGGGCCGCGATGAGCTCCACCGCCTCCCGGCAGCGGCGCACCACCAGCAGGTAGATGAGCAGCGCCGTCAGCGAGCCCAGCGACACGCCCACGAGCAGGATGCGCGGCCCCAGCGACAGGGGCGCGTCCACCCAGGGGATGAAGATGAAGGCCACCACCAACGCGCCCACCAGCCAGCTCTGGAGCGCGAAGGAGAAACACCGCTCGGGAAAGCCCCGGGCTTCCAACAACGCCGCCTTGAGATGCTCCGACGAAGCCGACAGCCGCCCGTCGCCCACGGCGTACAGCACGCGCAGCGAGCGCCGCGCATGCAGTTGGATGAGCCACAGCGACAGCGCCGTGACGAGGACGACGAGCCCCAGGAAGCGCGGCCACGACTCGACGGGAAGCGCCTCCGTCAGCAGGCCATGCAGCAGCGCCAGGGAGATGCCCACCGAGCTGGCGGGCGCCACCGGACGCGCCAGCCACCGGGCCAGGCCCCGCACGTCCCTGGGCCCCGTCATGCCGCCCCCCGAACCAGGCCCCGCAGGAAGCGCTCGAAGTCCGCCAGGCCCAACAGCGGCCACAGCACCCCGCGCGCCAGCACGAAACCCCGCAGGCTGCCCCCCGAGGCGTGCACCGTCACACAGGGCGCGGGAAGCACCGGGTGCGACTCCGCGTCGATTTCGAGCGTGTCCACCCCCACCGCGCCGCCCGAGGCCGCCACCAGCACCCGCATGGCGCCCGCCGGAGCCTGGAACGCCAGCCGGGCAGAGGCCGCGTCCGCCTCCTCACCGGGAGAGGAGATGGCGAGCACCTCGTGCGCGGCGAAGGCGAGCCGATGCGGGCCCGCATGGCAGAACAGCATGCCCCGGACGGGACTGGCTGGAGCCATGGGTCAAGCCCCCTGGCTGAGATGGTCGAAGAGCCCTTCGGGGTCGATGACGGCCACATCCCTGGGGCCACTCTTGGCGGGGCCCCGCAGGTGGACCTGGACGCCGGCGGAGCCCAGGGGCTCCAGCGCGCCCGTCACCGGGGACACACCCGCCACCGTGGACGCCGTGAGGCCGAGCGTGCCACGCGGCAGCCGCACCAGCACGGCCCGCCGCGAGGATTGGCTCACCCCCGCCACCAGCAGGCCCATGTCGACCACCGGGATGACCTCTCCTCGGTGGGCGAACACGCCCAACAGGTGGGCAGGGGAGCCCGGTACCCGCGTCAGCTCGGGGAAGGTAACCACCTCCGCCGCGCTCTCCGCGGGTACCGCGTACCAACTGCTACCGCAGGCAAAAACGAGATAGGACTGCCGCGCTTCCGGCTCGTGGACGGCCATGTGGCGCACAGCCTACCCCAGCCTCAACTAGCGCTGGAACTCGACGCGGCGGTTCTCGGACCAGGCGTCCTCGGAAGAGGCGTTGCTGGCCGGGCGGGTCTCACCGTAACCCACCGTCGTCACCGAGTTGGACTTCACGCCCAGGTCCGTCAGGTAGCGCTTGACGGCCTGCGCGCGGCGGTTGGACAGCTGGAGGTTGTACTCCTCGGTGCCGCGCTCGTCGGCGTGGCCCGCCAGGGTCAGCTTGCCCTGCTGGCCCGTCTTCAGGCACGTGGCCAGGTCGGACAGGCGCTGCTGGGCCTCCGAGGTCAGGGAGGACTCGTTGAAGCCGAAGCGCACCGGGCTCCAGTCGCACTTGTCGGCGGCGGCCGTCACGCAGCGGCCGGAGCTGCACTCCTGACCCTCACCGCAGTCGGAGTTGGCCGCGCAGGTGTCCGAGGGAACCTGGCAGCGGCCGGCCTGGCACTTGCCACCGGAGGGGCACGCCGAGTCGTCCTTGCACTGGGCCTCGGCGCACTTGCCGGCCTCGCAGATGCGGCCATCACCGCACTGGTTGTCCACCGTGCACTCGGGGGGCTTGGGCGCGCACTTGTTGCCCTGGCACGTAAAGCCCTCCTTGCAGTTCGCGTCGGTGGCGCACTCCTGGCACTGGCCCTGGACGCAGACCTCGCCCTTCTCGGAGCAGGTCGAATCGTCATTGCAGTTGGGGTAGCTGGGGGGGCAGCCGGTCAGCACGGCCATGGCAAGGCCGAGGCCCGCCCAAAGAGAAATCCGACGCATCATTCCTCCCGAAAATCTTGAAAACGAAAGAAGCACCCGCAGGGGGCGGGTATTCGGGTCGCGTGTAGTCGCAGTCGGAGGGGTGAGTCAAAGCATTTGTCCCTTTCGAGACACCCCCCCGCGCCCCGAAACCCTTGAATGTCCAAATAATTTCCGTGAGATTGTGGCCCTTGCCCGTGAAGCGGCCGCGTGACGTGGCCCCCGGCCGGGAGCGCCCCACATGCCCGCATCCGTCCTCATCGTCGATGACGAGAAGAACATTCTGCTGACCCTGAGCCAGTCGTTACAGCTTGCCGGGTATCAGACACATCTGGCGGCCAGCGGCCAGGTGGCGCTCGACGTGGTGAGCGCGCGTCCGGTGGACGCGGTGTTGATGGACGTGAAGATGCCGGACATGGATGGGCTGACGGCGCTGGCCCGGCTCACGGAGCTCAAGCCGGAGCTGCCCGTCATCATGATGTCGGGGCACGGCACCATCGACACGGCGGTGAAGGCGACCCAACTGGGCGCGAGGGACTTCCTGGAGAAGCCCATCGCCCGGGAGCGGCTGCTCGTCGCGCTGCGCAACGTGCTCAAGCACCAGGCGGCGATGGAGGAGCTCAGGGAGCTGCGCGAGCAGCTCGGGCGCTACGACATGGTGGGCAGCGGCCCGGCCATGCAGCGCATCTTCTCGCTCATCCAGCGCACGGCGCCCTCGGAGGGGCGGGTGCTGATTACCGGTGAGAACGGCACGGGCAAGGAGCTCATCGCCCGGGCGCTGCACCAGAACTCGCGGCGCAAGGCCAACCCGTTCGTGAAGCTCAACTGCGCGGCGGTGCCTCACGAGTTGATTGAAAGTGAACTGTTCGGCCACGAGAAGGGCGCCTTCACCGGAGCGGTGAGCGTGCGGCGCGGCAAGTTCGAGCTGGCCCACGAGGGCACGCTGTTCCTCGACGAGATTGGGGACATGCCGCCGGCCATGCAGGCCAAGCTCCTGCGCGTGTTGCAGGAGGGCGAGCTGGAGCGGGTGGGCGGCGCCGAGACGCTCAAGGTGGACGTGCGGGTCATCGCGGCGACGAACAAGAATCTGGAGAAGGAGATCTCCGCGGGGCGCTTCCGCGAGGATTTGTATTACCGCATCAACGTCGTCCAGATTCACTCGCCGCCCCTGCGCGAGCGGCGCGAGGACCTGCCGGACCTCATGGGGGCCTTCCTCCGCGAGGCGTGCGCGAAGAACGGGCGCCGCCCGCTGACGCTGTCTCCGGACGCGCTGTCGGTGATGAGCGCGTATGACTATCCGGGCAACGTGCGCGAGCTGCGCAACCTGGTCGAGCGACTGGCCATCCTCTGCGAGGGCCCCATCGTCACCCGGACGGACGCGCTGGAGCTGCTGCCCCGGGGGCGCGGTGGCGTGCCGCCTCCGGTGGAAGTGACGGCGGCGCTGACTCCGCCTCCGCCCACCGTCGATTCGGCCGTGGTGGTGGCGGCCAGCACGCCGGCTCCAGCCCTGGTGGCGCCCCCTCCCCCGGTGTCAGCGCCCGTCCAGGCGGGCTTCCAGCCCCGGGCCGACAAGACCTTCCGCGAACAGGTGGAGGACGCCGAGCGGGAGATCATCCTGTACGTGCTTGCCCATACCCACGACAACGTGACGGAGGCCGCGCGACTGCTGGACCTGGAGCGTGGACACTTCTACAAGAAGATGAAGGCGCTGGGGCTGCGGCGGGGCTCGTCCGAGGCATGACCCACGATGTCTCCGGTCAGGAGACAGTCCATCGTCCAAGCTCAAGGCGAAGATGGGCCGTTGAAGCCTCCGCGGCACCGCCGCGACAGGCCCTGTTCCTCAACTTCGATTTGTCCTTCTTGCTCAAATCCCTCCAGGGCTCGAATGGGTGCGCGGTTCGAGACCGCCAGAGAACAACGGCTCTCCAGCCACCTCGCAGCGACTGCTCATGGAGAAACGAAGCGAGCTTCTGACCAGGCGTCAGCAGCTTCAGGTCCGTGCTCAGGAGATAATCGAGAACAGCGGGCTGTCTTGCTTCAACGGCTCTTTCGATGGCGCTCGCGACGACCCCTGTTCGCAGGTTCGGGAAAGCCTGCTTCGAGAGCATGGACTGGACCTCGCTCAGCGAGCCCTCATCGATGAACCGATAGAGTTTTTCGGCACGCTGCTTCTCTCGCGCAATCGAGACGACCCAGAGCAAGACAAGCCCGGCGAATGGCAGGAGAATCATGAGCCAATCCATCAACGTCCTCATGGCCTCATCATATCATCGACACACCCGCGGAGGCCCGTGACGGAACATCACGGGCCTCCACCAGGCGGACTCAGAGTGGCTCGGCCGTCGCGCAGCTCGGGGACGCGCTCTCCGCCACTCCTCGCGTCAGGGACTTCCGGTTCGCGTCGGTGAAGGGAGACACGCCCAGCACCACGCAGGTCCGGTAGAGCAGCGCCTTGCTCGCGGGGAAGGCGGTGATGGGCGAGCTGAAGTCGTTGTTGAAGTACACGCTGGTGAGCGCCGAGCCGTAGAACGGGCTGGAGCCCCACGCGAACTTCTTCCCCGTCACGCCCGTGTTCGGATTGAGCCCGCTGTACTGCGCGGACTGGAAGGGCCACTCGCCCGCGGAGAAGTCCCCGCTCAACAGCGCCCGTCCCGTGGCCGCCTTCGTCGAGCCGTTGTTGGTGCTGTAGCCGCCGTACACGAGCCCCGCGTCCTGGCCCAGCTTCAGCTCCACGAGCCCCAGCTCGTACAGCACGCCCGTCCCCGAGTGGCGCGCGAGCAGGCTGTGATACTTGCGCGTGGCGCCGATGGGCTCGTTCCACGTCCAGCCCGCCTGCGTCGTCAACGAGCCCGCCACGGGGGACTGCGTGGTGAAGTGATTGCGCGTGTCACCCCACTGCACGTTGCTGAGCGGGGCCTGGGTGTCCGAGTCCGCGAACTCCACGACGCCGTAGGGCCCGCGCATGTCGAAGGAGAGCTGCCCCGCCACCGCCTCGCCCAGGTCCAACCGGGTGTCGAAGCGCGGGAAGTCCGTGCCCTTCTCGAAGACCCACCGGAGGGTGACGGGCACCATGAACTTCTGATGGGCCGCCAGCGCCGCGGGCGTATTCGCCGTCACATCCGGCATGGCGACGCGGGTGCCCCACTTCGGATAGGCCGTCGTGAAGGTATGGCTGGCGGACGTGGAGCCCGGAACGATGGCCGAGTGCGAACCCTGCACCGCGAAGCCGTACCCCAGCGGCGAGTCATCCTCTCCATGCAGCCCCGCGATGGTGCCGGACGAGCCGTTGTCGAACGTGCGGTACAGCTCGTGTCCGACGAAGTAGCCGAAGCCGCTCTCACCGCCGCCCGTGCCATCCACCGTCACCGTGCGCCAGTCCGCGCCGGCCTGGACCTGATACGTCAACTGGACGGCATAGCCTCCATTGCCCGCGGGCGTCTGCCGCTTCAGCGACACCGTGCGAGGGCGGCCCCGCGAGTCCGTCCACGTGTAGCGGTCCACCGAGTGTCCACCCACCACCGTGGACTCGCGAGAGACGCCGTCGCCCTGCTCCAGGCCTGGGTCCGTGGGGCCAGCGTCAGTCCCTGCATCCGAGCCACCGGCGTCCGGCGTGCCGGCATCACCCACTCCCGCGTCATCCGGACCCGGGTTGTCATCGTCCGAGTCACAGGCAGCGAGGCAGAGGGTTGTCGTCAGCAACGTCAATCCGAGCCATCGTCCGTTCGTTCGCATGTATCGCAGCTATCACGACTCACGACATCTGGCGCCAGCTCGGTTGCTTGATTCGTCACTCACGAGCCGTTCTGCTGAGATGACGACGGATGCCCTCGTGAAGCGCACGTGCCCTCAACGCCCATGACGGGGGACTCTATCGAGGCTCCATCGTCTAGACAGGCTGAAGGTTTCGTCCACGGTTGCTTGAAAACCCGGCGCGCACCGCGTCATCGGACGCACGGTTTCAGCGGAGTGTCCAATCACCTAATCTCGACGTGCAACATGCACCTGAGACCCGTTCCTGGAGGACGCATGCGAAGCATTCTCGGAGGACTGCTGGCGGCGGCGCTGTTCGTGGGCTGCGGTGGCGGAAACGAAGGCGGAGCCGAAGTCCCCTTGCCCGAGGGCGAGGTGTCCGCGCAGGCCATCTGCGACAGCCAGTACATCATCAAGTATTACGACAAGACCTATACGACGGTGCTCGGCACGATGCAGTGCGAGTGTGGCGCGTCGCCTGTCTACACCGGGGCCCTGACGCTCTATCCCAAGCGGTACAACCAGGGCACCTGTCCCTGAGTGACTCACGGCCCGCTCCCTGTCCCGGAGCGGGCCGCCCTCCTGCACGAGCCTCAGCAGGGAGTGCATTCCCTCACGGCATACTCCGTCCGCTGCCCGAAGAGCTTGCACGGCGTCCAACAACCACAACCTTCGGTGCCCACCTGTTGCGAGTACGTGTCGTCCGAGTAGTACTCGGTGAGACAGACATATCCACCACTGGCCTCCGCTTCGGACGGGCTCGACATCATCCCCATCGCGAACCCGAAGGGCATTCCCAGCACCATGCACACCGCGAGCAGCTTCTTCTTCATGTGAGCATCTCCGCGTCAAGGACCTGAACGGCGCCTTCCACTCGAGATACTGCTTCGTCGCCCCCTCGCTTCGGGGGCCGCGAAACCCTATCACAGGCATCCGCCAGGGCGGCGCTACGGAACCCCAAGCAGGCGCAGTCCCGCCGCGGTGACAGCCGCCGCCACCACCACCGCGATGAAGGGCAGCCGACGCCAGGCCAGGAGCGCTCCGACGAACACCCCCGCCGGCCTCGCCCACCCCGCGAAGCCTCCCTGCACAATCAACGTCGACGTGGCCACGAGCGCCGCCAGCATCGCGATGGTCGCCATGGACATCAGCCCCTGCACCCTTTCGGACAACTGGAGCCGCTCGCTCAACAACGGCCCCGCGATTCGAAAGCCGAACGTCCCCACCGCCAGCACCAGAATGGGCAACAGCGTCATCGCAGGGCCACTCCCACGGCGAGAATCGACAGCAACACCGGCACACCCGCGGGCAACAACGGCGTCGCCGCCAGGGCGATGAGCGCTCCCACCAGCGCCACCCGTCGCCCCTTGGTGGCCTTGAGCCTCACCCCTTCGGACGCGTCCGCCTCCTTGGGCGGAAGCAACGACGGCAACAGCAGCGCGAGCATGCTCGCGGGGAACGCCGCGTCGAGCCCCAGGAGCTCCGGGTTGCCCACCGTGCGTCCCGCCCAGCCGCCCACCACCACGCCCAGGTTCCACGCCACGAACAGCATGCCGCCACACAACCAATAGGCGGCGCGCTTGCGCCCCGGCTCCCGCTGCGCCAGGGCGAAGGCCACCGACTCATCCACCATCAGGTGCGCGCCCAACAACCGCGTGGGCCACCGCTTCCCCAACACGTCCGCCACCGCCATTCCAAACGGCAGGTGCCGCGCGTTCAGCAACAGCCCCGCGAACACCGCCGCCACCGGCGTGGCCCCCGCCGCCACCATCCCCACCGCGACGAACTGCGCGCCGCCCGCGAACACCACCACCGACATGAACAGGGCCATCCACACCGACAGCCCCGCCGCCACCGCGAGCGCGCCAAACGACACGCCCACCACTCCGGACGCCAGCGCCACGGCACCCACATCCCGGACGAGGGCGCGATCCACGTTTCCCATGCGCACCAATGTGGACAGAAGCCTGTCGTTCGTCAATAAGAACGACCATGCCGGTAAAACGAACGACCAGGCCACCCCGCCCGCTGGATGCCATCGCCATCGCCCTGCGCCGGGAGCGCGAGCGCGCGGACGTGTCGCTGTCGGAGCTGGCCCGGCGCGCCAACATCTCCAAGTCCACGCTGTCGCAGCTGGAGTCAGGCAGCGGCAACCCCAGCATCGAGACGCTGTGGGCGCTGGCCGTGGCCCTGGGCGTGCCCTTCAGCCGCCTGGTCGACCCACCCACCCGCGAGGTGCGCGTCATCCGCGCGGGCGAGGGCGCCGCCATCCGCTCCGAGCAGGCCCACTTCACCGGCATCATGCTGTCCGCCTGTCCTCCCGGCGCACGCAGAGATATCTACGTCATCAGCCTGGAGCCCGGCGCCTCCCGCAACGCCCAGCCCCACATCCCCGGCAGCGTCGAGCACCTGGTCGTCAGCAAGGGCCGCCTGCGCGCGGGCCCCATCGACGCCACCGTGGAGCTGGGCCCCGGCGACTACGCGACCTTCTCCGGCGACGTGCCCCACATCTACGAGGCGCTCGCACCCCACACCGTGGCCGTCATGGTGATGGAGCACGTGTAGGGGCACCCACCCCCGGTGAGGTGGAAATGACAGCGAGCGGGCACAAAACGCCGCGGGGCCAGAGAACGAGGACGCTCCGAAGCTGAACCGTCGCTCAGGACATGGGAGACTCGGAGGAGAATGAGCACGGCCTCCATCCTCGGAATCGACTTCGGGACCACCAACACCTCGGCGGCCTTCTTCGACAAGGCGGGCAAGCTGCGGTTGGTGCCCGTGACGGACAAGAGCTTCACGCTGCCCTCGGTGGTGTGGTTCCACGCGGCGGACAAGGCCATCGTCGGCCACGCGGCGCGGCGTCAAATCATCGACGACCCCCGCCACACCGTCTTCGGCGCCAAGCGCTTCCTCGGCCGCCGCTTCCAGTCCGAGTACGTGACGCAGCACAAGGACAAGTACGCCTTCGAGCTGGTGGAGGCCCCGGACGGCTACACCGCGGTGACGATGTACGGGAAGCAGACGTCGCTGACGGACGTCACCCAACTGGTCATCCGGCAGATTCTCACGCTGGCGACCCACGCGGCCGGAGAGCCCTTCCGCGAGTGCGTGCTCACCGTGCCCGCGCACGCCAGCATCCGCCAGCGCGAGGCGGTGCGACAGGCCGCCCAGCAGTGCGGGCTCCAGGTGCGCGCCATCGTCAACGAGCCCACGGCGGCGGCGCTGTACTACGCCAACCTGCGCAACCCCGAGCAGACGGTGATGGTGTTCGACCTGGGCGGCGGCACGTTCGACGCCACGCTGCTCGCGGTGCAGAACCGCGTGGTGAAGGTGCTGGCCACCGGCGGCGACGCGTTCCTGGGCGGCGCCAACTTCGACGAGCGCATCGTCGAGATGCTGGTGACGGACTTCCAGCGCCAGCACGGCATCGACCTGCGCGGCAACCAGGTGGTGATGCAGCGGCTGGTGTTCGCCGCCGAGTCCGCGAAGATGCTGCTCAGCGCGAAGGACTCCACCGTGCTGCGCGTGCCCTGCATCGCCCAGAAGGACGGCGGCTTCGTCGACTTCGACTACACGCTCACGCGCAAGCAGTTGGAGGAGATGGTGTTCCAGCTCATCGAGCGCGCCGCGTCCGCGTGCGACGACGTGCTGGAGCGCGCGAAGCTGAAGGCCGAGCACGTGGATGAGCTGGTGCTGGTGGGAGGCCAGACGCGCATGCCCGTCATCCGCCAGCGCTTCGCCCACTTCAAGCGCCTGTCCTCGGAGAAGGAGGTCAACCCGGAGCTGGGCGTGGCGGTGGGCGCGGCGATTCTCGGGCGCAACCTGGCGCGCGGCATCAGCGGGCTGGCGGACGTGGTCCCCATGCCCATTGGCATCATGGTGCCCGGCGGCGCGCAGCACGAGGTCATCCCCGCCAACACCCCCGTGCCCGCGACCAAATCCGTCACGCTGGAGCTGCCGCTCATCCCCGGCCCCATCTCCGTCGCCCTCTTCGAATCGCTCGACACCACCACGGTGGACCGCGAGCTGCTGGGCACCGTGCGCATCGACCTGGACTGGCGCACCACGCACAAGGGGCCCACCACCCTGGAGCTGCGGATGGGCCAGGACTTCGTCCTCAACGCGGCCCTCGTCTCACCCCAGGGCGCACGTCACCCGCTGCCCATCACCGACCTGCGCGCCCCCAAGCGAGCCTCGTAGCGCTTGAGGGGCGGACCACCGGAAAGAGGCCTCCACGCGCCCCTCCCGGCGCGGGCTCACTGGTACTGGTCGGGCAGCGTCTCCGCGGCGATGGACTCGCCATCTCCCGGGTCCATCACGATGATTTCGGCGGCCGTGTGCACGCCTCCGGCGATGTAGAAGCCCACCCGGACCTGGGCCTCGTCGGTCAGCTGTCCCCGCTTGCGGGAGTCCGTCCAGGCGTAGGTGGTGCGGTCGTCGATGCGCAGCGTGAGGTCCTCTCCCGCGCCGGTGTCGTGGATGGTGAGGTGGTCCGGCCCCGCGTCGACGATGCGCCCACTCACCGCCTCGTCCACCTTGTCCAGGTCCAGGGTTGGGTTCTCGGTCTGCATGGCGCTCCCGTTCCGGAGGCTCCCCGCTCGGCTCCACCCTGACCACCAGGCGAGCCCGAGCCTCTTCGCCCGGCCGACACGGTGAGAGGAGGCCCCCATCCAGTCTTCAAGCTGCCCCCGACGCGCGCGCTGGGCCAGCCATGGCCCGCGCCCCTGCCCCGACTCCCTGCGACGGAGCATCGCGAGAGGGAAGCGGGCACGTCTGGCGCCCGCTCCCCTCCCGAGTCACCGCGTGTGGCTACATGCAGTTGGCGTTGTAGCCAGGGCCGCCGAAGTAGAAGTACCGGCCCCAGCCTCCCGGGTTGTTGCCCTGGATGATGTCGTAGCAGTTGCTGTCATTGCGCCAGGCGCCCAGCGACGCGGGCTCCCGGTAGGTGTTGGCGGTGTCCACGTAGAGCATGTTGCGCGTATAGGCCGCGAAGGAGAAGCCCTGCCCCGGGTAGGAGCCGCTGCCCATGTCCGTGGACGTGTGGAGGTTGCCATTGCGGTTGTCGATGATTTCACCGCCGAAGTCGATGACGTCGGCCCGGTCCATCAACCCCGCGGCGTCGAAGCGGGTGCGCGGGTAGTAGCCCACCCAGACGTCCTGGAACTTCAGCCACCAGGCGCCGGTGGTGCCATCCTTGAACCACATCAGCTTGAACTCGTACTGCGGGCCGTTGAAGACGCTGTACTGGTTGAAGCCGCCGCCAATGGTGACGGTGTTGTTCACCTGGACGAACGCGCCGCAGCTCAGGTTGTAGCAACCGCCGCTGCCGTAGTTGTCGGGCGTGAAGTAGATGAAGAGGCGCGCCCGGTCATCGCCGTAGAGGTCCCGGTACTTCTGCCAGCCGGCCTCCACCGTCTCCAGCGTCGAGCCCGAGCCACGGACGACCCACATCTGCGACAGGCTGAACTCGCTGGACAGCTCCGTGAACGGGCTCCAGATGTTGAAGAAGGCCTCCGCGCCCATGTTCGCCACGCCCTGGGAAGCGTGCGCGTACTGGTGCAGGTCCGTGGGGCCGGCGCGCACCGACGGCGTGCCGTACCCCAGCGAGCGGAGCTTGTCGGTCTCCACCGAGGCGTTGCCACGCAGGTGGCCGGGGACCTTCTGACGGAAGTCGTCCAGCGACTCGAAGCGCTTGAGCGTGTCGAGCGTCAGTCGGACGATGGGCACGGAGCCCTCCGGGCAGCGACGCAGCGCGCCCGTGGCGTCCAGGTCGTCCGGCGCGGTCTCCAGACCCTCCAGCGTCGCGGGCTCGGTCCGCCACTTCACGTCGGGTGCCGTGGGGGACGCGACGAGGCGCTCGAGCGACACGGGCTCGGTTCCCGGCGCCAACTGGATGCGGTGGTGCGCCATGCCGGGCTGCCGCAGCGCGGGCTGCGCGTACAGCGGCACGCAGTCGATGCCATCACCGCCCTTGCTGGTGAAGCGGTGCACCACGGACTTCGCGTCGTAGAGCGAGTCGACGTAGTCCTTCATCTTCGCCAGCTCCGCTGAATCTCGCACGCGCTCCACCAGCCCCGCGGACGCGGACGACGAAGGCTCGGCTCCGGTGGCTTCGGGCCCGGCGACTCCGCCACAGCCCACCGCGCCCAGACACAGCCAGGACACAAGTCCCCATCGCATCCCTCGGCGCTGGACGCACGACGGCCTCTGCTGCTCACGCATATGTCGCCCCTTTTCCTCGTAGCTTGTCCGCTGCGATTCGCAGCAGGACAGGGAAGGAACGCTTCGCTGGGAATCCTTCGGTTCGAGCCACGACTTCGTCATGCGAGGATGCGGCAACGCATCGGAGGACTACGGCATGGTGGGAAGAATGGCGTTGGGCTGGACGCTGATTCGGGTTGTGTTTGGAATTGTACTGGGGCTGGGACACGGGTGGGGGAAGGTCACCGGGGACATGTCCAGGTTCGCCGCGGGCGTGGCGGAGCTGGGGTTTCCCTTTCCGCTCTTCTTCGCATGGTGCGCGTCGTTGGCGGAGCTGGTGGGCGGGGTACTCGTGGCGGTGGGCCTGTTCACGCGGCCGGCCGCGTTGTTCGCGGGCTTCACGATGCTGGTGGCGCTGTTCCGCCACCGCGCGGACCCGTTTGGCCGCATGGAGCTGGCGCTGCTCTATCTCACGGTGATGGTGGCGGTGGCCCTCATCGGCGGAGGGCCCTGGAGCCTGGACGCACGCGTGCGACGCAAGGCGTAGGCGCCACCGTGCGCGCTACGCGGCCACGCGCTCCACGCAGGCGGGCACGTCGTTCGTGGGGATGTTGACCACGCGCGAGACTTCGTAGGCCTCCATCCCGCCGTCGACGGCGGGCACCAGCAGCGGCAACAACACCGCCGCCTCCTGGGGCTCCGGACGCAGCCAGACCTCCTGCGCTTGTGGCGACAGGATGACGGGCATCCGGTCATGGATGGGCGCCATCAGCGCATTGGGCCCCGTGGTGATGATGGTGCACGTGCGCAGCACCTCACCCGTGTCCGGTGCCGTCCACTCCTCCCACAGCCCCGCGAGCGCCAGGGGCTTGCCGTCCTCGCGGTGGAAGAGGAAGGGCGTCTTCGGCTTCGTGGATTGCTTCCACTCGTACCAGCCGTCCACCACCACCAGACAACGTCGACGCTTGAGCGCGCTGCGGAAGCTGGGCTTCTCCGCCACCGTCTCGCCTCGCGCGTTGATGAGCTTGTTGCCGATGCTCGCGTCCTTCGCCCACGAGGGGATGAGCCCCCAACGGAACGCATCCAACATCCGCGCGCCGTCGTTCGGCACCACGGGCATCAGCTGCGTGGGCGCCAGGTTGAAGCGCGGGCGGTCCACCGCCGCGCGAATGCCCGCGAGCCCCAGCTCCACCACGAGCTGGTCTGGAGAAGTCCGAACGGTGACACGGCCGCACATGGGCCCGGAGTATCTCCCTGTCCACGGAGAGACCCAAGCAATCCGTGAAGGGCCGCCCTGGCGGCAACCAGCCAGCCGACGCGGTAGACTCCAGGGAATGAGCGATGACAACCGTTCGAGCTTCGGCGGACCGTCGGAGCCGAAGAAGAATCCGAAGGTGTTCGGCGTCCCCGTGAAGATAGACCCGTACACCTCCGTGCGCCCGGAGCACCCCACCGGCGAGTACGGCATGCCCAACACGTCCACGAAGAAGAAGAGCGACAAGCCCTTCGACCCCTTCGCCGTCGTCATCGAGTCACCAGAAGGTGGCACCTGAACGACGCGGCGCGCTGAAACCGTCACCTCGTCCGCCACCCCTGGTCTACATAGGCGGGACATGAACCGGTTCACGCTCCTCCTGTCCCTCTGTGCCGCCTCGCTCGTCGCCTGCGCGGAACGCTCCTCCAAGCAGTCCCCCGACGCGGATGCGACCCCTCCCGCGCCTCGCGCGGAAGCACAGGCGCCCGCCGTCGCGCCTCCCGCCCCCGCTCAAGCCGTTGTCGAAGCGGTGGGGCCCCCGGACTCCGGCGCGATGGCGGACGGCACCGGGAACTCGGACGCGAGCACCGCGAAGTGCTCTGCGATGGGCCTGCCAGTCCCCCCCGCGGCCACGGGAGGCCCCCCGCCGCCGCCCAAGGCCGTGCAGAGCATGCGCGAGCGCATCATGGCCGCCGCCAGGGCCTGCGACTACGCGGAGCTGGCGAAGCTGGTCGACGAGAAGGGCAAGAGCGTGCGCTTCTCATTCGGTGACGGGGACGACGCGGTGGCCTACTGGAAGGAACAGGAGGCCCAGGGCGAGCCCGTCCTCGCGCGCATCGTCCAGGTGCTGGAGCTGCCCTATGCGAAGCAGGGGGACATCTATTACTGGCCCTGGCTTCACGTCACGGGGCTCAAGACTCCGGAGGACCGCAAGGCCCTGGCCGGCATCTATTCCGACAAGGAATTGAAGGGCATGCAGGAGGCCTTCGACGACGCCTATGTCGGCCTGCGCGTGGGCATCAGCAAGACGGGTGACTGGCAGCTCGCCGTCTCCGGAGACTGAGCTCCCTCCGCCGTTCGCCGCTCCAGGCCCACCACTCGCCGCGCGTTCCATGCCATTGCCTGCACGCCCCGGAAAGGGCGATGCGCGCGGCGACATCCTGGCGAGCATGAGAAGACCTCCGCTGTCGCTCCTGCTCGTCACCCTGCTCTTCGCCTCCACCGCACGCTCCGCCGAGGACACCGCCCGGCCCCGCGTCCAGGCCGCCCTGGAGGCCATGGGTGGTGAAGCCCGGCTGCGGTCCCTCTCCAGCCTGCGAATCCATGGCATCGGCCACTGGAACCTGCTGGAGCAATCCGAGCGTCCCACCCCACCCTGGCTCGTCTCCTACGAGCAGCTCGAGGAGGTGCGAGACCTCCGCCAGCGCCGGCTTCGGCAGAAGACGGAGGGCCGGGGAGCGGGCGGCCTCGACACGTGGCAGGCCGTGACGCTGGTGATGGCGGACGGAGTCGTCGCCATGGAGCGAGGTGGAAAGCTGTACCCCGCTGGCGCCGCGCAGCTCCAGGACATGGAGGAGCGCCTCGACTTCGCTCCCGAGCGGGTCCTCTTCACCGCGCTGGCGGCCGCGGATTTGCGCTCCGCTCCAGACACCGTGTTGCAGGACGTGCCCCACCATGTGGTGACGTTCCACCACGGCCGCGCGACGGCGAAGCTGTTCCTCAATGCCCGCACCGGACTGCCCACGCAGGTGGAGACCGTGGACGCGCACCCCGGAG
The DNA here is from genome assembly GCF_013372595.1 of Myxococcus sp. AM011. NCBI lineage: Bacteria > Pseudomonadati > Myxococcota > Myxococcia > Myxococcales > Myxococcaceae > Myxococcus > Myxococcus sp. AM011. Next base: position 43,377 of record NZ_JABXEM010000026.1, on the reverse strand, counting down.
ACTTCTTCTGGAGCGTCTGGGGTGACGTGCGCACCCGGCTGTCCTTCCAGTCGTGGTCTCTCGAGTCCGGCGGCCTTCGCTACCCGCGACACTGGGAATGGGAGCGCAATGGCAACGCCTATCACTCCTTCACGGTGACGCGGCTGGAGCTGGAGCCCACGCTGACCGAGTCGGACTTCGCCATCACCGAGGACGTGCGCAAGGCTTTCGCGATGCGGAGCAAGACGACGGCGGAGACCGCGCCACTGGGTCGGCCCGACCGTCCCGCCGTCGAGCTGGTCCCCGGCGTGGTGCACCTGCCCGGCGCCTGGGATGTGGCGCTCGTGCAGCAGGAGGATGGTCTGGTCATCATCGAGGCGCCGTTGTCCTCGGGTTATTCCTCACGGGTGCTGGACGAAGCCCAGCGGCGCTTCCCTGGCGTGAAGGTGAAGGCCGTGGTGTCCACCAGCGATGCGTGGCCGCACGTCGGTGGCCTGCGGGAGTACGTCGCTCGCGGAGTGCCCCTCCATGTGCTGGACCTCAACCGCCCGCTGGTGGAGCGGCTGCTGAAGGCGCCACGCACCCTCACACCGGATGCGCTCGCGAAGTCGCCTCGCTCCGCGATGATTCGGCCCGTGGGAACACGCACCCCGCTGGGCTCGGGGAAGAATCGTCTGGAGCTGGTGCCGGCGCGCACCGAGACGGGAGAACGCATGCTCTTCGTCTGGTTCCCCGAGCATCGCCTCCTGTACACGAGCGACCTGGTGCAACCGCTGCCGGACGGCTCGTTCTTCAACGTGCAGCAGGTCTCCGAGACCGTGGGCGTGGCGGCGCGCGAGAAGCTGGAGGTGGCTCGCGTCTTTGGCATGCACTTGAGTTCCAGCGAGTGGTCCCGCCTCGCTACCGCCGTGGAGAAGGCCTTCGCTCCAGCGCCCTGATGCGCTCCATCTGAAGGGCTAGCGAGCCCGGCCGAGCCTGCGCTCCAGCACGTCCTTGCGCCCCCGACTCACGCGCAGCCGCTGTCCCGTGCTCAGCACCACCACCATCTCCGTGGGCGAGTCGTGGTGCAGTTCGCGGATGCGCTCCACGTTGACGATGGCCGAGCGGTGGATGCGCACGAAGCGCTCCGCATCCAGCCGGGACTCCAACGCCGCGAGGCTCTCTCGCAGCACATGCTCCCGCTCTCCGACGTGCAACGTGACGCAGTAGTCGTCGGCCCCAATCCAGTCGATGTCCGCCACCGGCACGAGCACCGAGCGCGTGCCCACCTTCACCAGCAACCGGTCCACGGACTCGTCCGGACGCACCGGCTCCAATGGAGCGGTGGCCGCCGTCCCCTGCGCGGGAGCCGCGTCCGCCAGCAAGGCGGCGAGCTTCCGCCCCAGCTCCACCGCCTCTCCCTGGCGCAGTCGCTGCCGGGCCCGATTCAGCGCCTCGTCGAAGCGCTCCTCCGCGAAGGGCTTCACCAGGTAGTCCACCGCGTGCATGTCGAAAGCCCGGACGGCGAAGGTGTCGTACGCGGTGATGAAGATGACCGCCGGCATCATCGCCGCGCCCACCTCCCGGACGACGCCGAACCCATCCAACTCCGGCATCTGCACGTCGAGCAGCACCAGCCGGGGCCGCAGCGAGTGGATGGCGGACACCGCCTCGCGTCCATCGCGACACTCGCCACACACCGTCACGTCCGCGTGTCGGCTCAGCGCCTGCCGCAGCCCTCGCCGTGCCAGCGGCTCATCGTCCACCAGCAGGACACTCAGCTCAGCCACGCGCGGCCCCCACCTCGGACACCGTGGCGACGGAGTGGAACGGCAGCGTGACGGTGGCCACCGTGCCCACGCCTTCCCTCGGTGGTGCGACGACGACACGCCCCGCGCCGCCGTAGAGCTGCGACAAACGCGCTCGCGTATTGGACAGTCCGATGCCCGGGCTGCGCTCCAGGTCGAAGCCCGCCGGAAGCCCCGGCCCGTCGTCCTCCACCTCCAACGCCAGCGCCGCTCCCTGGCGACGCGCGCGGATGTGCAGCACACCCGCCGCCGAGCGAGCGGAGACACCGTGCCGGATGGCGTTCTCCACCAAGGGCTGGAGCACCAGGTGCGGCACCCGCGCGTCCAGGAGCGCCTCGTCCACGTCCCAGTCGACGCGCAACCGGTCCTGGAAGCGAAGCTGCTGTATCTCCAGGTAGCGCGACAGCACCGCGACCTCTTCTCGCAATGAGACCTCTTGCGTCGCCCCCTGCCTGAGCAGCCCGCGAAGGATGTCCCCGAGCAGCACGAGCATCCGCGCGGCCGTGTCCGTCTCCTGCTCTCGCACCAACACGACGATGGAGTTGAGCGTGTTGAACAGGAAGTGAGGATGGAGTTGGACCTGGAGCGCCTGGAGTCGAGCCTCCGAGAGTTCGATGGCGAGCGCCGCGGCCTGGCGCTCCTTCTCTCGCGCCCTCTGCTGGGAAGCGAGCGACTGCGCCACGCCGACCACCGCCGCGTAGGTCATCGCCACCATCGGCAGCCAGCCCAGCCAGAAGCGCAGCAGCATCGGCGCGAAGGCCACTCCACTCCCGCTCATTCCCGGGGCGAAGGCGCGCTGGCAGACGGTGTATACGAGCGCGAAGAGGCTCCCCACTCCCAGACAGGCCAGCAGGTGGCCCGCCCAGGCTCGCACCTGGAAGGGACGCCCCAGGCGCCAGCGGCGGGCGAGGTGGAAGACGAGCGGCGTGGCGAACACCCAGACGTACCAGGCCGGCAGCTGCGACAGGAAGGCACGCCAGGGCTCCAGGGGCCTGGGGCTCGACTGGCTGAAGAAGTACGTCTCCAGCGCCGACAGCGTCCCCGGCGCGGTCCACACCGCGACCCACGTCAGCCATCGCCGCCACGAGGAGGACGGCGTCTGTTCTTCCATCGGTGTCACGGTGCCGCCGAGTCTAACGGAGCCCCGTGGAGAGACCTACGTCGACGTCGCCCCCGAGCATCCGAGGGACATGCCTCCCTCGCCACCTCGGAAGGCCAGGGCACGGGCGGGGGCATCGCTTGCGAGCCCTGGCTCCGGTGCCCACCTGTCGGAGAAGGAGGCCAAGGCCCATGGGACTCGGACGGACGAAGGCGATACCCACCCTGGCGGTGACGGACTTGAAGACGGCCCGGCGGTTCTACAGCGAGGTGCTGGGACTCGAGGAGGTGCCCGAGCTGGGGGAGGAGGAAGGCGCGGCCATGTTCCGCGTCAGCGGAGACTCCTTCCTGCTGCTCTATGAGCGCTCGACGCCCTCCGGCTCCACGGCCACCGCGTGCTCGTTCCCCGTGGAGGACGTGGAGGCGACGGCGGACAGCCTGCGGCTCGCTGGCGTGAAGCTGGAGGACTACGACATTCCGGAGATGGGCATCCAGACCCGCAATGGCGTCGCCACCATGGGTGACATCAAGTCCGCGTGGTTCAAGGACCCCTCCGGAAACATCCTGGCCATCGACAATTCGCTCTCCAACCTGGAGCAACGCGAGCGCGGGCCGCGCAAAGGCATGCCCGGGGAGGACCTGCACGCCTGAGGCACGGCGAGGGCGCCGCTAGGTCGGCAGCTTGATGCCGGACAGCCGCTGATACAGCTCCACCGCGAAGCCATCCGTCATCCCGGAGATGTAGTCCGTGACACACAGGAGCCGCTGGTACATGGACAGTCGCGCGAGCGCCCCGCCGATGTCCTCGTTGAGCGAGAGCGGTTTGTCCGGCCGCTGGAACAGCTCCAGGGGAAGGAGCTGCCGCAGCTTCTTCTCCTCGCGGTTGGGCGTGTCCGTCACCACCGCCGCCGCGAACATGTCCAAGAGGCCGCCCAGGGTCTTGAAGCCCGCGCTCTCGATTTGCAGCACGCGCTCACTCTCGTAGCCCTGGCGCCGCGTCAGCTCCTTGATGTCCTTCAACGGCACGCGAATCTCTTCCCGCACGGAGATCAGCGAGGTCTCCCACTCGCCCGCCTCCATCGCCTCCACGTGCGCCAGGAACACCCGCACGCACGCCTGGATGAGCACGCCAATCGCTCGCGCCCGGGCCTGCGCCATTCGAGTCTCCGGGTGCGCCGGAGGCGGTCGGGTGTCCGCATTCTCTGGTGGCAGCACACGGTCCAGCAGCTCGCAGGCCTCCTTCGTCGGAATCAGCCCGAGCTTCGCGGAGTCCTCCAGGTCGATGACCGCGTAGCAGATGTCGTCCGCCGCCTCGACGAGGAAGGCCAGCGGGTGACGTGAGAAGACGCCCTCCTCGCGCTCCCGCAGGCCCGCGGCGCGATAGGCCTCCAGCGCCAGCACGCGGTCGTCCTGGAAGTAACCGAACTTCTTCTCCGACACGCGCCCCTTCACCGGCGCGCGGCCCCCGGGGAGCACGGACGGGCGTGGGTACTTGCTCATCGCGCCCAACGTCGCGGCCGTGTAGCGCAGGCCACCGCGCCGCTCGCGAGACTGGAGCCGGTTGAGGATGCGGAAGCCCTGCGCGTTGCCCTCGAAGCTCTCCAAGTCCCTCCACTCCTCGGGAGTGCCAAAGGGACTCGGGCGCTGGGACGGCGCGCTTCCCGGCGCGGCGAGATGCTTCTCCACCCAGTGCTGGATGGCCGCCTCGCCGGAATGGCCGAAGGGCGGGTTGCCGATGTCGTGTGCCAGGCACGCCGCCGCGACGATGGTGCCCAGATGCGAGGGCTCCACCTTCACGTCCTGCATCTTCAGGCCACGGCCCGCGAGCTGTCCCAGCGAGCGCCCCACACAGGATGCCTCGATGCTGTGGGTCAGCCGCGTGCGCGTGTAGTCGCTCGACGACAGGGGGAAGACCTGTGTCTTGTCGTGCAGACAACGGAACTCGCTGGAGAAGACGATGCGGTCGTAGTCCACGTCGTACGGCGTGCGCTCATCCAGCAGCAGGTGCTCATCGACGACGGGCGGCTTCTCCACGAGCGCCTCCGCCGGCTTCGCGTCCGAGCCCACCCGGTGCCTCGAGAGGAACTGCCGCCACCGCTCCGTCCGACTGCCGCTGCCCACGGATGCCTCACTGTCGCTGCGTGGATGGACTCCGGGTGTCCATGCTGCTCTGCTCACAGGCCGAGGCAAGTTTTCCCGGGAGCTCCCGCCCGGGGCACCTCCACCCACCCCACCAGGCGAGCGGCGGCTCCGCCGTCCGGGAGGCCACGTGGTGCTGGACGAGAGAGGACTGCCTGGGCAGCCTGCGCCCCGGTTCCCTTCACCACAGGAACCCAAGGAGTCCACGTATGAAGCTCAAGGCGTTGTGCATCGCCGTGTCGCTGCTGGCCGTCCCGGGCGTGGCCGCCGCGCAGAGCCCTCTCGATTCCATCAAGAAGGCCGCCGGTGACGCGGGCAAGTCCACCGTCGAGAAGCGCGTCAACACCAAGCTCACAGACGAGGCGAAGAAGAACCAGTGCAGCTTCAAGACGGGCACCGCGGAGCTGGCGCCCGGCTGCGACGGGAAGCTCAAGAAGCTGGCCAGCGCCCTCATCGACGCGAAGAAGCAGCTCACCAGCGCGGGCGTGAAGACCTACAAGTTCGAAGTCTCGGGCCACACCGACTCGACGGGTGACGCCGCGAAGAACAAGCAACTCAGCGAGCAGCGCGCGGAGGCCATCGTCAAGGAGCTGGTCGCCCGAGGCATCTCCCGTGGAGAAATCATCGCCGTGGGGCTCGGCGCCGACCGCCCCCTGGTGACGCCGGACAACACCGAGGCGAAGAAGGCGAAGAACCGCCGGTACGAGCTCCAGGTCCGCCTGTAGTCGTCCTCAGTGCTCCAGTGGCAGCGCCGTCCGCGTCATGGCGGGCGGCGCTGGCTGCTCCCCGTCGTCGCTCGCGCGCGCGGCCGGGATGAAGCTCATCGCGCGCTCGGCGAGCGCGGTGATGGTGAGCGAGGGATTGACGCCCGGGTTGGCGGAGATGGCCGAGCCATCCACGACGAACAGCCCCTCATAGCCGAAGACGCGGTGGCGATGGTCGATGACGCCCGTCTGCGCCGAATCGCCCATGCAGCAACCGCCGAGGATGTGCGCGGTGGTGGGGATGCCCAGCACCGTCTCGCTCACCATGGTCATCGGGTAGCCGTCGAGCTTGTCGGACACGCGCTTCGCCAGGTCGAACGCCTCCGGCATGTTGGAGGTGGGCGCGGGGCCCGACTGCAGGCCGGTGGTGAGCCCCTTGCGCAGCCCGGTCAGCAGCCCTCGGCGGCGGCGCATGCGCAGGTGGCCTTCCAGCGTGCGCATGTAGAGGAGAATCATCGTCCGCCGCGCGAAGTCCGGGACGAACCAGGCCTTGAGGAAGCGCACCGGATGCCGCGCGAGCAGGGCGAGGAGCCGCGCCACGCGCGTAAGCATCGTCGACCCGCGCACCTGCGGCGCCATCAACAGACGGAAGAATCCGGAGCCCGCGGAGTAGCGCACCGGCTCCAGGTGCGAGCGCTCGTCGGTGTGCAGGATGGAGCCGATGGCGATGCCCTTGGAGAGGTCATGGTCCTTGCGCCCGCTCACGACGCCCACCAGGGCCTCGGAGTTGGTGCGCACGCCGTCTCCCAGCCGCTCGGACAGGAGGGGCAAGCCGTCCGGCCGCTCCTTCAAGCGCAGCAGCAGGTCCACGGTGCCCAGCACGCCTCCGGCGAAGACGACGTTGCGCGCGGTGAAGCGCAGCGGCTTCCGGGAGAACAGGCCCGTGCCCTGGCGTGCCTCCACCTCGTAGCCGCCGTCCTGCAGCGGGCGCACCCACGTGGCCTCGGTGTCGGCGTGCAGCGTGAGGCCGCGCTTCTCCGCGAGGTGGAGATAGTTGCGGTCCAGCGTGTTCTTCGCGCCGTGGCGACAACCGAGCATGCAGCCGCCGCAGGCGATGCAGCCGGTGCGCTCCGGGCCCTCTCCGCCGAAGTACGGGTCCTTCACGGTGACGCCCGGCTCACCGAAGTACACGGCCACGGTGGAGGGCTCGAAGCCCTCACGGCCGAGGTCCTTGCCCACCTCCGCGAGCACCTGGTCCGGCAGCGTGGTGAGCGGATTGGCCGTGGCGCCGAGCATCCTTCGCGCGGTCCGGTAGTGCCCGGACAGCTCCTGCTTCCAGCTCGCGAGGTGTCCCCACGAGGTGGCCTGGAAGAAGTCGTCCTTCGGCTCGGGCAGCGTGTTCGCGTAGACGAGCGAGCCTCCGCCCACCCCCACGCCGGACAGTACGGTGACGTGGCGGAAGAACGTCATCTTGAACAGGCCGCGCCAGCCCACCTGCGGCATCCACAGCCAGCGCTTCAGGTTCCAGTTCGTCTTCGGGAAGTCGGAGGCGAGCAGACGTCGGCCCTTCTCCAGCATCACCACGCGGTAGCCCTTCTCGGTCAACCGCAGCGCGCTGACGCTTCCGCCGAAGCCCGAGCCGATGATGAGCCAATCGCAGTCCATGCGTCTCCCGTCCTGACGTTCCGATGCGCCACCACCCCAAGTCGTCGCGACCGGGGCGCCGTGCTCGGCGGGAGCACTCTATGCGAAACGCCCCGGCCCTCAGGGCGCCGTGAAACCCGCCCGCACGTCGTGACGCCTGCTTGTCCGGCAGGGGTGTCATAAATCGTGATTTCTCCGGCCGTTCGTTCGGGGCGGGTGTTCCTGGGCCGCCGCTCGTCGCCCTCGGCGAGCATCTGGCGTCGTTGAAAGGAGTGGTGCGCGGCCGGGCGAGTCCGGGTGACCCCTGGGGGCAGACACCTCGGAGTTGATGACGCGCGACGGATGGCGCCACCTGCTCACGGGGACTCGCGCGGGACGACGACATATGGTCCGGCCATGCCCCACGACGCCTTCATCACGAGCCTGGGAAAGTTCCTGCCGGGCGAGCCCATCACCAACGAGCAGATGGAGGACTATCTCGGCAAGGTCCGGGGGAAGCCCTCGCGGGCGAAGGCCCGTGTGCTGTCGCAGAACGGCATCACCCAACGCCACTACGCCATCGACCGGGAGCAGCGCAGCCTGTTCCGCAACTGGGACCTGGCGGTCCACGCCATCCACGATGCGCTGTCGCGCTCACCCATTTCATTGGGGGAGATGGACCTGCTCGTCACCGCGACCACGCAGGCGGACCTGGTGTTGCCCGGCTTCGCCAGCCAGGTGCACCGCGCGCTGGGAGGGCCCGCGTGTGAGGTGGCGTCGCTCCAGGGCATCTGCTCCAGCGGGATGCAGGCGCTGCGGGCGGCCACGCTCCAGGTCTCCAGTGGAGAGGCTCGGCGCGCCGTCGTCTGTGCCAGCGAGCTGGTGAGTCGGTTGCTGAAGGCCAGCCACTACGAGGAGGTCACGGGTGAGGACACCGTGCCCTTCGAGGCGGAGTTCCTGCGCTGGATGCTCTCGGATGGAGCGGGCGCCGCCGTGGTGCAGGACCGACCACACCCGACGCGGCCCAGCTTGAAGGTGGAGTGGATGGACATCCGCTCTCACGCGAACCGGCATGAACTGGGCATGTACGTGGGCGCGAACCGGGGAGCGGATGGTGGCTTCGGGCCGGGGTGGATTGACTCGCCAACGTTCGGCGAGGCGGCTGCTTCGGGGGCCTTCAACATCAAGCAGGACATCCGCCGGTTGGAGTCGTTGGTCGCGCTGGGCGTGGATGGCTTTTTCGCGTTGATGGACCAGGGCCGGCTCAAGCCGGACGAAGTGGACTGGTTCTGCATCCACTACTCCTCGCACTTCTTCAAGCAGCCCATCGTCAAGCTGCTGGAGCGGGGTGGCGTGCGCATCCCCGAGGAGCGCTGGTTCACCAACCTCTCCACGCGAGGCAACACGGGATGCGCGTCCATCTTCTTGATGCTGGAGGAGTTGGTGAACGAGGGCCGCGTGCGCCCGGGGCAGCGCATCTTCTGCATGGTCCCCGAGAGCGGCGGCTTCATCGCCTGCTATGCGATGCTCACCGTGGTGGCGCCAGCGCGGTCCCTCGTCCCCGACGTGGGTGTCACGACTCCGGCCGCGAACACGCAGACTCCCACGAGTGCGGTCTCCGCGGAGCTGGGGCCGCTGCCGTTGAGCCCGAAGGAGGGAGGAGACCCGGTCCGCGAGAAGCTGGTGCGTGAGCTGACGCGGGTGTGGGTGGACTTCGAGGCGAAGCTCCAGCGGGTGCCGGTGCTCGACAAGCTGTCGCGCGGCGTGTTCACCGTGGAGGACTACCGGGAGCTGCTCATCAACATGCGTCAGCAGGTGGTGGAGGGCTCGCGCTGGATTGCCCGCGCGGCATCGAGCATCACCGCCGAGCACCTGGCGTTGCGCTCGTCCTTCATCCGCCACGCGCGGGACGAGCACCGGGACTACGAGATGCTGGAGCGGCACTACGTGTCGGTGGGTGGCGCGCACGAGGCCATCACTCGCGCTCCGAAGAACATTGGCAGTGAGGCGTTGTCGGCGTGGATGTTCCATCGCGCCAGCCAGGAGAATCCGTTCGATTTGCTGGGGGCGATGTTCATCATCGAGGGACTGGGAAGCCGCGTGGCCCGGCGCTGGGGTCTGGCCATCCGGGAGCAGCTGTCACTGGAGGACGAGCAGGTGCGCTTCTTCCTGTACCACGGTGACAACGACGCCACGCATCTGGACCGGCTGGACGGAGCGCTCGGCTCGGGCATCCTCACGCCGGAGCTGGCCGCGCGAATCGTGAAGACGGCGAAGGTGACGGCGCGCCTGTACCTGCTCCAGTTGGAGGAGCTGGGGAATGTCTGAGGCGCGGACGGGGCGCTGCGCGGACTATTCGCTGTCCCGGAGCCAGAACCACCGCTCTCCAGACCGGAGCGCCCCCGCCAGGAACTCGCCAAAGGAATCGGCGATCTTCCGGCAGTAGGCCGGGTCGGGGAAAGCCTCGTTGTAGCCGTCACGAATCGTGTAGCGGCCGTCGGGCTGTTCCCCCACATCCAGCAAGATGAAGTTGCTGTCTCGGACCTCGCCCAGGGTGTACCAGGTCGAAGGTCCGGCCCTGTCGGAGTCATCCTTGCGCATGACCCATCGGGCACGACGAAGCTGTGCCAATGGGAAGAATGTGAACGCCGGGTCCTTGAGGTCGAACAGGTCGGCGCCATCGCAATGCAGATAGAAGGCACGAAGATCCGGGTCGAGGCGCCACCCCGCGCTCCGCTCAAACTCTTCGATTTGGGCTGGCGACGCAGGAGGTCGCGCGTGGTGAAGCCGTGACACCTCCGCAAGCATTTCAGCCATCGACATGGGGCTACTTTCCATAGGGATAGTCCGGTCCCACGCTGGACCACGGAGGGTTGTTCGCGTAGCACTGGTTATAGAGCCCGAACAGTTCCTGGTGGATGGCCTTGGGGAACGGAAGGATGTTCTCCCAGTCCGTGGGATTGCCTCCGTGCCAGAGGTCCCTGACGTGATGCCCTTCGTAGAGCCGGCCGTTGGTATCGGTGGGCCAGGCCCCGAAGCGACCTGCCCACTGCTCACGAAAGTCCGTGCGGATGTTGTTCCACCGGCTCCGCGCCGCCTCGGTCTGGGCAGGGTTGAGTGTCGCGTAGTTGCAACAGCAGTGCGTCATCCCAAACCGGCTTCCAGCTCGCACCAGCGTGCCCTGAAAATCCATCTTCACGTCCGCCAGCCACATGCAGCCCTGGAGCGCATACCCGTCCCCTGCGCACTTGCCCCGGCAATAGTTCATCAGTTGCTGGCTGCACTGCCAGGGACCAAAGTAGATGACGGTGCGGAACTGTCCTCCTCCGGGAGCGTTCACCAGCGGGCCCACCCATTTCTGGACCAAGCTGGTGGTCTTGGGAAGCGGGCCCTCCGCGCAGGCAGCCAGCAGGAACACGAGCGTGGAGAGCGCCAGGAGGCACCAAGATGCCATGGGGTTCTTGGTTTTCATGACACGCACTCTATTGTGCGGGCCTCACGTGTCCCGCTGCCCCAGTGAGCCATGGACCCCATCGAGCTGCTGAACAATCAACCGCATGACCCGAGGGACCCGGACCCCTGGGTGGCGCTGTTCCTGGACCGCAGCCTGCCCATGCACGAGCGCACCAAGGCCGCCCTGCTCGTGGACCAGCGCTCACGCTCGCGCCAGTTCCTGCTGCCCGTCGTCCGGCCCCTCGCGCGGATCTACATCGTCCTCTTCCAGGTGATGAAGATCTTCATCCCCAACCGCTTCACCTCGTCGAAGTGGCTGCACCGACTCCTCGCCTGGGGCCTGCGCGTCTGGGTCAGCCCCGAGGCGAACTTCCTCATCCTGCGCCACTTCCACGTCGGCTCGGAGATCCTCGACTTCGTCGCCCGGAACACGAAGGAGCTGAACGTCCCCACCAACCCCATCCGCCCGACGAACCTGGAGCACGTCAAGGAGGAGATCTTCCTCAACCACGACCTCAACCTCTTCAACTTCGTCATCCGCCTGAACCGCGCACTGCGAGACCAGGGCAAGACGCTCACCCCTCCCGCCAGGCTCGACTTCAGCGGCGTGTCCGACGAGTTCCCCCTGGAGGAACTGCCCGACCGGTGGACGAACTTCCTGGACCTCCAGTCCGCGATTGAAGTCTTCACCCCCGTCTACCAACTGTTCCTCACCGACCGGGACTTCTGGCGCGCGAGCAACTCCCTGCAACTGGATGAGACCATCGCCATCTACGTCGCCACGCTCCTCCAGGCGCCAGGACTGGTCGCGCTGGTGAACAACCGCCACCCCATGGTGCCCCTCACGACTCTGCGCGCGGGCTTCCGCCTCATGCTCCACGGCCTGTCCGCGGAGTCACTCCACGCCTTCCTCGTCGAGTGCAAACACGGCCGGATGCCCCAGCTCGCCCGCGTCGTCGCACCGAACTTCCAGCCCTCTTCTCCCGAAGCGGCCTGACACCCTCGGCCCCTCCCCGCGGCGGGCGCTGCTGTTGACCCGGAAGTCCGCCGTGCATCACCGCACGGCGGACCTCCAAGCCGTCATCGTCGCGACGCCATCTTTCGAGCACGACGCGCGGCCGGAGTGTTCGCCACGTACTGCTGCCCCCGGCGTGACGCCGCGCGCTTGCGGCGGTCCGTGGCCTGCTTCTGCCTCGAGCTGAGCTGGTCCCACGCCTTCTTCGGAAGGTAGCGAGCGGTGGTGGCGCCCCGACGCGCACGTGTGGCGCCCGTCCGAGTCCCCCACTCCTCACGGGTCCACGCCGTCAGCGACTTCTGGGTCCCCGTCTTCCGGCCGCGATAGCCGCCTCCGGCCTTCGCGTACTCCGTCGCCAGGAGCTGCGCCTTGCGAGCGCTCCACTGTCCCGCGCGTCCGCCCCGGGTCCCCGCCATGAGGCGCTTCTTGAGGCGCTCCCTCAGCGCGGGCCGCGTATACCGGCTGCTGCTCGCGGTGGTGGCACGAGTCCCCACGCGGCGCCGACTCGTCGTGCTGACGCGGCGCGCCTTGGTGCTGCTCGTGCGGGATACCGTCCGCTTCTTCCGGGGCATCATCGTGCGGGTGCGCGTCGAGGCGCGCGTGCTCTTCCTGGCAACCATCAAGGCCCCCTCCCAGTGACTGGGCTGCGCGCCACAGTTGGGGACGGACAGAACCGCTCGCAATCGCCCTCTTCGCCCGCCTGCCCGCGACATCGAGGGCCTGCTCCCTCCGTCGCCCTGACGCACTCAGTCGGGATGGGGTTCCGCGGGACGGAAGAGCGCGCACGCCCGCACCGGCTGCGGCGGGTACTTCCCTGGCAGCAGCGGGCACATGATGAAGACGGAGGTCCGCGTCTGGACGTAACGCGGAGGCGCCGCACAGCGGTGGCAGAGGCTCTCCGGGAATGGGAGGGACTCGGGCGGTGGCGTCGTCATGGACTCACACATCTCACAATTCGAGGAAACAAAACGAAGGCGACTGCGGACAATTCAAATGACTCAGCCCCCCTCTCCACGAGGAGTCACGCGATGGCCCCTGTTCGCATCCAGAATCAACGGACTGTTCCCTATCGCCGGCCCGAGGAGGAAGTGGCGCCCAAGGCCCAGGCGAAGCCGGTGGCGGCACAGTCGGTGGCCTCGCCCATCGTCGATGAGTTCATTCCCTCCGCGGCCATCCCCGGCAAGGAGGTCCTCAAGAAGGTCCTGGACGCCGCCGAGAAGCTCGAGGGCAAGCCACTGACGGACGCGCAGAAGAAGGACCTGAAGGGCGTCTTCGGAGACAGCGTGGACCTGGACAAGGTCCGCGTGGTGGAGGGCCCCGCGTCCCTCTTCGACAACCTGAGTCGCTACACGCCCGCCTTCACCGCGGGGAACAAGATTCTCGTCAACCCGAAGGCGCAGGACGGCTCTCCGACGAACTTCCCGCCGTCGAAGGACCTGCTCACCCACGAGGCCACCCACGTCTGGCAGTACCAGAACCATGGCGCGGATTACGCCGCCAAGGCCCTGGTCGCCCAGAGCGCGGGACAGGGCTACGACTGGGAAGCGGGTGCCAAGGACGGCAAGAAGTGGGGAGACCTCAACCCCGAGCAGCAGGGCGAGCTCATCCAGGACGCCGTCAGGCAGGGCTACTTCGACGGCAAGCGTCCGTTCGTCGGAGCAAGCGGCAAGGACCAGACCGCGTATCTCGACGCGGCGGTGAAGGAGCTGCGCGCGGGCAAGGGCGACCCGAACTGGGACTTCTCCAAGGCCACCGGCGAGCTGAAGGAGCTCAAGGACCAGATTGTCAAAGGCCTGAAGGACGCGGGCAAGCAGGTCTGGGACAACGTGACGGAGCCCCTCGATAAGGCCAAGGACCGCTTCCTGGACTGGGTTCGTCCGAAGTGGCTGTGAGGAGGACCCGAGGCTATTCCGCGCTCACGGGCGAAGTCGGTTCGTGAAGCCACTGTGCGGCGGCGCGAAGCACGTCCTGGGGCAGGGAGTGGCCTCCGGCGAACTCCAGGTAGCGCACGTCGAAGCCCGCCGCGCCCAACTCGGCGACGATGCGACGGCCGCTCTGCTCGACGGGCAGCACCGCGTCCTTGTCACCATGGGCGATGAAGACACGCGGCACGCCCCGGGGCTCCGCCGCGTCAACGAACCCGGGTGAGAAGGCGAGGATGCGCGGGAACAGGTCTCCGTTGAGGATGCCGAGCGCCAGCGCATACGACGCGCCATCCGAGAAGCCCGCGACGGAGAGCTGCTCCTTCGCCACGGCATGGCGCGCGAAGACGTGGGCCAGGGCCCGGTCGATGAAGGCAAGGTCCTCGCTGCCTGTCGCCAGCTTGTGGTCCCACGTCACGCCCCGCGACTCCGGTATCACCAGGATGAGGCCCTCGGCCTCCGCCAGCGCCTGTGTCACCTCCAGCATCTGCGCCGCGTTTCCCATCGCGCCGTGCAGCAGCACCATCAGCGGCGCGGGCTGCCCCGGGCGATAGGAACGGGGCACGTAGAGCAGGCCGTCTCGCTTGCCGCCTCCAAGGCCCAGCGGATGCAACCCCACGAGTCCGGGCTCGGTGGGCGCCGCGCTGGGGCGGGCATGCACGCGACCATCCGAGGACACAGAGGGCGAGGCCTGGACCTGGGCCGGCGGGTCCTCGCGCGTGACGGCACGAGGAGTTCCGCAGTGGGTGAGGCCGAGGAGCCACGCGCCACTCACGAGCAGGCGCGCCCATCGCAACGAGTTCGCTTCGTGCATTGTCGTGCGCCTGTCGCTTTCGCGCTCACCAGAGCGGGGCCATGTTCTCCACGTACTTGAAGCCCGTGCCCGTGTTGAAGACCACCACGGACTCGTCCGGCGTCACCTGTCCTGCGGAGTGGAGCTTGCGCAGCGCGGCCACACAGGCACCGCCCTCCGGTGCGGCGAAGAGTCCCTCGGAGGCCGCGAGTTCCTTCGTGCCCTGCACGATTTCCTCCTCGGTGACGGAGATGGCCGTCCCGCCGCTGGCCTTCACGGCTCGGAGGATGAGGAAGTCGCCCAGCGCCTTGGGCACTCGCAGGCCGTGCGCATGCGTCGTCGCCCCAGGCCACATGGGGGCATCCGGCTGGCCCTCCGCGTGGGCCTTCACGATGGGCGCGCAGCCTTCGGCCTGCACCGCGACCATCCTCGGGCGCTTCGAGCCGATGAGCCCCATGGCCTCCATCTCCTCGAACGCCTTCCACATGCCGATGAGCCCGGTGCCGCCGCCCGTCGGATAGAGGATGACGTCCGGCAGCGTCCAGTCGAGCTGCTCCGCCAGTTCGTAGCCCATCGTCTTCTTGCCCTCCACGCGGTAGGGCTCCTTCAGCGTGGCGCACTCGTACCAGCCATGCTCACGCGCGAGCCCCGCGCAGACCCGCCCCGCGTCGGTGATGAGGCCGTCCACCGTCTCGACGTGCGCGCCGTAGGCACGGGTCTCCATCAGGAAGAGACTCGCGATGTCCTTGGGCACGAAGACATGGGCCTCCAGGCCCCCTCGCGCCGCATAGGCAGCCAGGGCGCTCCCGGCGTTTCCCGCCGAGGGCAGGCACACCGCCTTCGCGCCCAGCACCTTCGCCATGCTCACCGCCGCCGACAGGCCGCGCGCCTTGAACGAGCCGGTGGGATTGCCTCCCTCGTCCTTCACCATGACGTGCTTCAAGCCCAGCCACTCCGACAGGCGCGGCGCCTTGAGCAGCGGCGTGAAGCCCTCGCCCAGGCTGAGCCGCTGGGCCGGGTCCTCCACGGGCATCACCTCGTGGTAGCGCCACATGGAGCGCTCCCGCGTCGCCAGGGCCTCGGGCCGTAGCGTCTTCGCGGCGCGCTCCAAGTCGTAACGCGCGAAGAGCGGTGCGCTGCAGGACGTGCACAGGTTGAGCACGACGCCAGGCGCGAAGGTCCGGTCGCACTTCGTACAGTCGAGTCGGATGACAGGCATGGGACGCCGACTCTATTCCAGCCGGCACCCGAAGGCCGAACGTCTCGTTACCGTGTGGCCGCGCCCTGCGTCGGTGGCAGCCACTTGCGCAGCACGCCCGGCGCGGAGGACCGGTAGATGTTGTCGTGGCGAAGGTCCGGCCGGGGCTCGACCTCCCACTTCAGCCCCACGGGCGCGCTCACCCGGAGGACCTCCCCCAGCCGAGCGACGGCGGGGACGATGTCATCCACCTCGTTCGCCGACGACACGTACAGCTCCGCGCGCAGGTCCGCGCGGGCCGCGAGCCGCTCGCCCGCCTGACGCACCAGTGACTCCGCGTTCCACCAGATGCTGGGGCTCAGGGCCAGGTACGTGCCGAACAGGTCCGGCTCCAGGAAGAACGTCTCCACGATGAACAGCCCCGCGAGCGACTCGCCGATGATGGCCCGCTCCTCCGTCACGCGATAACGCCGACGGACCTCCGGCATCAGCTCGTCGCGGATGAACGCGCGGAACGCCTCCGAGCCTCCGGTGATGGGAGCAATCTCCTTGTCACTGGCCACCGTCGTGGGCCCCGTCATGTCACGCCTGCGCACCGTGTTCTCGATGCCCACCACGAGCATCGGCCGCAGCTCGCCCGCGCGAATCGCCGCGTCGACGGCCGAGGCGACGTGCGGGAAGTCCTCCTGGAGCCCACCGTCCGGCATGTAGAGCACCGGGAAGCGCGCGTCCGTCGCCGCGTCGTATCCCGGGGGCGTGTAGACGGCGATGCGCCGCGCCTCCTTTAGCGTCGCCGAGGCGAGCGTGAAGAGTTGATGCGCGGGCACGGGCTCGGCCGCGGCGGCGGGAGGCTTCCCCGTCGATGCGCAGCCCACGAGGAACATCCCCAACCCCACGCACAGCATCGGCCATCGCATCCGAGTCACGCCTGTCCTCCCGACTTCAGTCCTTCAGTTCCAGCCACACCGGCGCATGGTCCGAGGGCTGCTTGCCCTTGCGCGCCTCCCGGTCCGTGTCCGCGCCCGTCAGCCGAGGCACCAGCGGCGCCGAGACGTAGAGGTGGTCGATGCGCAGGCCCAGGTTCTTCGGGAAGCCGAGCATCCGGTAGTCCCACCACGAGAAGCGCTGCGTGTCCGGGTACAGCTTCCGGTACGCGTCCGTCAGTCCGAAGGCGCGCAGCCGCTGGAGCGCGTCCCGCTCCTTCAGCGTGAAGAGCGTCTGCCCTTCCCAGAGCTTCGGGTCGTAGGTGTCGATGTCCTCGGGCGCCACGTTCCAGTCGCCCCCGAGCACCAGCGCCTCGTCGGGCTTGTGCCGCGTGTCCAGGTAGCGCCGCAGGCGGCCGTACCACTCCAGCTTGTACTCGTACTGGGGCGAGTCCACCGTCTGGCCATTGGGCGCGTACGCGCTCACCACGCGGATGCCCGCCACCGTCGCGGCGATGAGGCGCGCGTGCGTGTCATCCACGCCGTCCGACAGCCCCTTCACCACGTCGCGCGGCTCCTCCTTCGCGAGGATGGCCACGCCGTTGTAGGTCTTCTGCCCGTGGACCGCCGCGCGGTAGCCGGCGTCGCGCACGGCCTCCATCGGGAAGTCGTCCTCCGTGCACTTCAGCTCCTGCAGGCAGAGGATGTCCGGCTGCGCGCTCTTCAACCACTCGAGCAGTCGCTCCTGCCGGGCCCGTACCGAGTTCACGTTCCAGGTGGCGATTTTCATCGCGGGCACCGTCGCACGACACCCACGCCCCCGCCACGGTTTTCCCCCTCGCGTGCGGCCCCAGGGACACACCCCGTCGCACGCCCTCGGGGCAGGCCCCTGGCACGCCCATCGCAATAGCCCCGGGTGGGAGGACTCCCACAGGAGCCCTCTCGGAGCGTTCTTCTCGAACGCCCCGCCTGGAGTCGAGGTCGCCATGAGCCCGAGGACGAGGAAGGCCACCCGCCGCACCCTGGGTTTCACCCTGCCCCCCGCGCTGAAGAAGTCCCTGCTGCCCACCTGCCTCGCCGCGCTCGGCCTGGCCGCGTGGACCGACGTGCCCCTGCCCGCCTCGCTGCGCCCGTGGCTCGCGCTCGCCGAGCAGCACGCGCGCACCCGCGAAGCCGTCACCCCCGTGGTGCCGAGCGACTTCGCCGAGGCCCCGCGACTCATTCCCCTCGCCCCTCCGGAAGTGGCGAGCCCCATCGTCGAGCAGGCGCCCCGCCCCGCGCCCGAGGACGCCCTGGCGCTGCCCCACGAGCACGGGCGGCGCGTGGACCACCTGGGACGCGCGCGCTCGCTGCGAGAGCTGGGTGACGTGTCGGGCGCGCTCACCGAGGTGCGCCGCGCGCTGCATGACGACCCGGCCGACACGGATGCGCTGACGCAGGCCGCACGGCTCGCCCGCCTCCAAGGCCAGTCCGACGTCGCGCTGCTGGCGTACGCGCGACTGGGCCACCTGGTTCCCGAGGACGCGGGCGCCCTCATCCAGCAGGCCCGCCTGCTCGTGTCCCTGGGACGTCACGCGGAGGCGGTGCGCGTGGGCGAGGAGGCCGTGCTGCGCGCTCCCGAGGACGCGGAGGCGTATCAGGTGCTCGGCCGGGCACACCTGGTCGGCGGCGAACTGACGTCGGCCATCCTCCGCTTCCAGCAGGCCGTGCACCTGGAGCCCGAGCATGGCTACGCGCTCAACAACCTGGGCTTCGCGTACCTGCGCGCGGGAGAGAACGCGAAGGCGGCCGAGGTGCTCACGCAGGCCGCGGAGCTGCTGCCGAACGTGGCCTACGTGCACAACAACCTCGGCGTGGCGTGGGAGCGGCTGGGCCGTAAGGAGGAGGCCCGCGCCGCGTATGGCACCGCCACCCGGCTGTCCCCGCGCTACGTCCAGGCCCGCGTCAACGCGGACCGCATGAGCCGCGTGGCCCAGGTGGACCTGGACTCGCCCGAGGCTCGCGGACAGGAGGGCCTCTCTCCGCGGCCCGTGGCGCCGTAGCGCTCCCCTGCCCGCAGGCCGGCCTCCGGACGAAAGGAGGCCGGTCCGATTCCCGATTTCAGATGCCGACTTGGTCTAACGTGCAGCCCCCGTCGAGAAGCACATGACCCTGGCCCGTGTAATGCCCACTCCGCCCGAAGCTCCTCCTCCTTCCACCCCGGCGCCCGCGCCCGTTCCGCCGCGCCCTGGATTCGGCGCGCGCCTCTGGAAGTGGACCAAGCGGTTGCTCATCACCGGCGCCGTGGGTCTGTTGCTCTTCGTGCTGGTCGGCGTGGGGGCGTACATCTACTACAGCCGGGATTTGCCCTCGGTGGACGCGCTCCAGCACTACCAGTTGCCCCAGGTCACCAAGGTGACGTGCGCGGACGGGAGCATCTGCGCCGAGTACGCGTTCGAGAAGCGCACCGTGGTGCGTGTCGCGGACCTTCCGCCCCACGTGCGCGACGCCTTCCTGGCCGCCGAGGACGCGGACTTCTACAAGCACGTGGGCCTGGACCCCTTCGGCATCGCTCGCGCCGCCATCAAGAACCTCATCCCCGGCAGCCGCAAGTCCGGCGCGTCCACGATTACGCAGCAGGTGGTGAAGAACCTGCTGCTCACGCCCGAGCGCAGCCTGTCGCGCAAGATTCGCGAGTGGATTCTCACCCCGCGCGTCGAGGAGGCGCTCACCAAGGACCAGATTCTCGGCCTCTACATCAACCAGTCCTATTACGGGAAGCGCCGCTACGGCGTGGAGGAGGCCGCGGTCTATTATTTTGGCAAGCACGCCAAGGAGTTGAGCGTGGGCGAGGCCGCGGTGCTGGCGGGCACCGTGCAGATTCCCCACCGCATCAACCCGGAGACGAACATGACGCGCGCGAAGTCGCGTCAGCGGTACGTGCTCGGGCAGATGGCCAACCATGGCTTCGTGCCGCGCAACATCGCGGAGGCGGAGCTGGACAAGCCCATCGTCCTGGCCCCGCGTCCCCAGCAGGGCGTGGGCCCGTACTACGCGGAGGAGATTCGCCGCACGCTCATCGAGCGCTATGGCGAGCACGCGGTGATGGAGGGCGGCCTGCGGGTGGACATCGCCATGGTGCCCAAGCTCCAGGTCGCCGCGGAGCAGGCCGTGCGCGAGGGCCTCGAAGCCGTGGACCGTCGCCAGGGCTATCGCGGGCCGCGCGGCACATTGGATGACGCGCAGTGGGCTCGGCTGCGCGGCATGGTCGCCACGCGAATCGAAGAGGCTGGCCGTCGACTGAAGGACCAGGGCTACGTGGCCGACCTGGCGCCGCTCGCGAAGGCGGAGAAGCCGGAGCCGAAGGCGGAGACCGAGGAGGACGGCGCGGAGGAGCAGCGCCCGGACCTCACGCCCGAGGACGAGGCACCTCCCTCCGAAGAGGAGCTGATGGTGCGCGCGGTGCTCCTGAAGCCCCTCTCGGAAGGGCTGCGGCTGACGGGCTATGTGACGGAGCTGGACGAGAAGCGGAACGTGGCGCGCGTGGACCTGGTGGGCCGCACCGCGGAGATTGCGTACCCCTCCGTCACCTGGGCCCGGCAGAAGGGCAAGGGCGCGCCGAAGAACATCTCGGACGTCTTCACCAAGGGACAGCTCGTCTACGTGCGCATCCTGAAGGCGCCTCCCGCGCCGGCCTTCGTGGAGGCCACGCTGGACCAGGTGCCGCTCGTGCAGGGTGGACTGGTGGTCATCCGCCCGGAGAACCGCAACGTGGTGGCGCTGGTGGGCGGGTATGACGCGGCGCGCTCGTCGTTCAATCGCGCGACGCAGGCCAAGCGTCAGCCGGGCTCGTCCTTCAAGCCGTTCCTCTATGCCGCGGCCCTGGGAAGTGGCCGCTACACGCCGCTCTCCATGGTGAACGACGCGCCGGAGACCATTCGGGATCCGTACACGGGCAAGGCGTGGAGGCCCCAGAACTATGACCGGCAGTTCGAAGGGCCGATGACGCTGCGCACGGCGCTGACGAAGTCGAAGAACACGGTGTCCGTGCGGCTCATCGAGTCGCTGACTCCGCCCACGGTCATCGACTTCGCGCGCCGGGCGGGCATCCGCTCCCCCCTTCCGGAGAACCTGACGCTGGCGCTCGGCACCGGCGAGGTGACGATGCTGGAGGCGGTGAACGCCTACTCCACGCTCCAGTCCAATGGCCGCTACGCGGAGCCGCTGATGCTGCTGCGCGTGCGCGACTCGCGCGGCAAGGTGTTGGAGGACCACCAGCCGGCCTTCGAGGAGATGCTGCCTCCCGCCGTCGCGTACCTCACCACGTCGCTGATGCGCAGCGTGGTGGAGGAAGGCACGGCCAAGGCCGTGCGCGAGCTGAACCGCCCCGCCGCGGGCAAGACGGGCACCACTCAGGAGTCCAAGGACACGTGGTTCTCTGGCTACACGATGGACTGGGTGGCCAGCGCGTGGGTGGGCTTCGACGACAACTCGCCCTTGGGTGGCAGTGAGACGGGCGGCCGGGCCGCGCTGCCCATCTGGCTCCAGTTCATGCGCGTGGCCCACGAGGGCCTGCCCGCGCGCGACTTCGAGGTGCCGTCCGGCATCCTCCAGGTTCGCATCGACCCCGTCACGGGGCTGCTGGCCGGAGCCTCCGTCCCGGGCCGGCTGGAGCCGTTCCTCGAGGGCACCCAGCCCACCGCCGAGGCCCCGCCTCCGGGCCAGGTGACGACCGACGAGTTCTTCCTCAACGAAAACAACAGGAAGGGTTTGTGAGCCGAGCCCAGGTCCTCGCACCACTGCTGCTCGCACTCACCGCCCACGCCGCGCCACGGTCCTCGACCGACGAAACCGTGTCCGCCGTCGAGCGCCTCTCGCGCGAGTTGGCCTCGGACGTGCGCGCCCTGCCCGCCGAGGCGCCCGTGGCGCTGTACTTCTCGGGAGGCTCGGCCGAGCTGCGACGCGCGGTCGGCAGCGTGCTGGCGGCGCGACTGGCGGCGGAAGGATTGGCTCCCTCGGTGGTGGACGCTCCGAGCGCGGAGGCCGCCGAGGGCGTGGCTCGCGCACAGGGGGCCCGCACGCTGGTGCGGCTGACCGTGGACGTGGAGGCTGGCGCGCTGCGGGCTCGCGGGGATGCGCTGGGCACCTGGGTCAACTTCTGGTCGGGCCGCGCGCTGACGCGCCCTGCTCGTCCGTCGGGTGCGCTCGTCGAGTCGGTGGAGGCTGACGCGGAGGCGCTCGCGCTCGCCTCGGTGGGCACGCCGACGACGACGACTCCTCCCACGGGCGGGCCCCGGGGCATCCGGCTCCTGGGGGCGACGCTGGTCCGGCTGGAGCAGCCCGTGGCGGCGCTCGCGGCGGGAGACCTGGACGGCGATGGCCGCGACGAAATCGCGGTGCTGACGGAAGAAAACGTGTCCGTCTTCACGGCGGATGGACAACTGCTGGCCCGCAGGGAGCTGGGTTCGTTGCCCTTCTCGAACGCGACGACTCGCGAGCCGTTTGGCGCGCTGGCCGTGCTGTCGGGGCCGCCCCGGCTGGCCGCGTGGAGCACCCGTCGTGCGCAGGGAGAAGTGCTTGTCCTGGACAAGGGCCGGAGCACGCTGCGCCCCGTGGGGACATTGGACAGCGCGCCACTCGGTCCCGTGGAGCGCGGTGGCTTCGTCCCCGGGCAGACGGCGTTCCAGGCCGAGGTGCGGCTGGGGGACGGCAAGCCCGTGACGCTGCTTTCGCCCTTCACCACCGCGAGCTTCGCATCGCCGAGGATGCTCTTCGTCCACGCGGATGGCACGGGCTCGCTCTATCCGCGCGTGGGCGCGACGCCGACGCGACTGAGTGGACTCGGCGCTGGCAGTGCCCTGGGAGACTTGGACGGTGACGGCACGACGGAGCTGCTGACCACATCCGCCCTGCTCCAGCCTTCGCCGGATGTGCTCCGTGTCCACGCCCTCAACGGTGGGGACCCCACGGTGCACGAGCCGCTGTGGCAGGGCCCGCTGCCCACCGGGCGCGCGTTGTTCGTGGTGACGGCCAACCTGGATGGCGACACGCGCCGCGAAGTCGTCGTGGGCCTGTCGAAGCCGGATGGTACCGGTGAGCTGTTCCTCCTTCGCCAGGGTGCTCCATGAAGTCCCGCCGCATCGCCCTCGCCAGTCTCGTGCTCCTGGGCTCCGCGTCCGCGTGGGGAGCGGGACGGACTCGCTACGGCGGAGAGGTGCGCGTCGCTCATGCCGGGCCGCCCGAGCTTGGCGAGCCCTCGCTCGCCGACACCCCGCTGGAGGCCACGCTGCTGGGCCTCTTGTCCCGCCCCGTCTGCGCGGTGACGCCGGAGGGAGAGGTCCAGTCCACGCTGGCCCGTGAGCTGTCGCGTCCCACGCCGCAAGTCACGCGCGTGACGCTGCCCAATGCCGCGACGGCGAACGCGCTGGCTCGCGCGTGGACGCGCCTGTCGAGCACCGACGGGGCTTCGCCGTACCGGGCCCTGCTCTATCCGCTGCGCGGCGAGGGACGGCAGGTCACCGCGAGTGGTGCCTCGCTGGAGCTGGCGCTCTCATTCCCATGGCCGGATTTGGAGCGCGCGCTGTGCCACCCGGCCCTGGCCGCGCCCGTGGCCTCCTCGACTCCGGGCCCCTTCTCGGCCGCGGGGCGAGGCGCGCTGGATGCGCAGCTCGGCTGGCCTCGGGGTCGCCCGTATCTGGACCGACTGCTGCTCACCGCCACGGATGAGCGAGGACTGGCCCGGCTGTGGTCCGCCCGGCAGGTCCAGGTGGAGCTGGGCGTGTCCTCGGAGACGGACAACGCGCCGGGGGCCCTGCTCTACGCCACGTATCTCGCCTTCTCGCCTCGGCGCCTTCCGACGGACTTCCGGCAGGCGGTGGAGAGCTCCATCGACCGCGAGGACCTCACCCGCCTCTTCGTGCACGGCCCGGCGGTACCCATGCCGCACCTGCTGCCGCCCGCGCTGATGCCACAGCCGCCCAAGCCCCGTCCGGCGGCGCCCGCGGCGGGTCCGGCTCGCACGGTGACGCTCGTCTACGACGCGGCCCTGGACGACCAGCGCGCGGTGGCCGAGCGCATCCAGGTGAAGCTGCACGAGCGCGGCTACACCGTGGCCCTGGAGCCCCTGGCGCGCTCCGCGCTGCGCGCCCGCTGGGCCAAGGGAGACTTCGAGCTGATGCTGCATGCGGTGCTGCTGCCTCCCGTGCCGGGGCCCGCGCTCGCGGTGGTGCTCGACGCGGGTGGGCGCAAGGACCTGCTCGGCGTGGAGCTGCCCGCGATTGGAGCGCTGTCGGATGCGGCGGCGAGGGATGCGCGGGTCCGCGAGCGAGCCCTGGCGCTGGCCGCGTCGCTGCCTCTGCTGCCGCTCTACGCCCAGGGACTTGGGTTGCGCGCGATGCCGGAGGTGGGCGGGCTGGTGATGGACGCGCAGGGCCTGCCGATGCTGGACGGGGCCTTCCTGCTGCCTCCCGAGGGAGCCGGCACCGGGGGACGCCCATGAGGGGCGCCCGCGCCTTGCTCGAGGGGACACACCCTTGCGCCTGAGGACCCGGCTGGCGCTCGCCTTCGCCCTGCTCGCCCTGGTGCCGCTCGCGGTCGTGGTGCTGCCCACCCTTTCACGGCTGCGCGACACGCTGACGCGCGAGCTGGATGCACGCATGCAGGCCGCCACCACCAGCGCGCAGGAGTCGCTGGAGCGCACGGCCACCACCGCCCGTCGCGCGGTGGAGGAGCTGGTGGACAGCGCCGCCATGGAGGACCTCGCACGCGAGGCCCGTGAGCGCCCCACCCGCGCCATTCAAGCGGGCACGGCGGAAGCGCTGATGAAGACGCGCGGGCTGACGGTGCTCGCCCTCTTCGACCGGAGCGGCACCGTGCTGTCCTCCGGGCACCTGCCCGCGCGACGCGGAGACCCGGACCCGGTCCTCTTCGCCGTCACGCGTGAGACTTCGCCCAAGCCCGTGCCGGTGCGCGTGGAAGTGCGCACCCCCTCCGGGCTGCGACAGATGCCAGCGCTCGTCACCGCGCGCCCGGTGGACTACGGCGACCTTCGCCTGTGGGCCGTGGGTGGCGTGCTGCTCGATGACAGCCTGGCCCAGCACCTCGCGCGACTGACGCAGGCGCAAGTCTCGCTCGTCTCCGGTGACACCGAGCTGGCGAAGGCTGGCACCGCGCTTCCTCCCACGGTGGTGCGCGAGCTTCCCCTGGGCGAAGCCGCCACGGTGCGACTTGTCTTCAGCCGAGCCGCCGCCCGCGAGGCCGAGGAAGGCGTCATGCGCGCCTTCCTCCTGCTCGCAGGATTGGGCGGCGCCTTCGCCATCTTGCTCGGGCTGCTGGTGTCGCGGTGGATGACCCGGCCGGTGGAGGCCCTCACCGAGGGAGCCCGGCGCGTGGCCGAAGGCGCGCTGGACGTCCAGGTGACGGCCGACGCCACGGGCGAGGTGGGCGAGCTGGTCCGGACGTTCAACCACATGACGTCCGAGCTGAAGGCCACGACGGAGCGGTTGATGGCCAGTGAGCGCATCGCCGCGTGGCAGGAGGTCGCTCGGCGGCTGGCGCACGAAATCAAGAACCCGTTGACGCCCATCCGCATGTCGCTGGAGACGCTGCTGGCCGCGCAGGAGGCCCGGCACCCTCGCTTCCCGGAGTTCTTCAAGGAGAGCGCGGGCGTGGTGCTCGAAGAGGTGGACCGCCTGCGGCGCATCGTCGACGAGTTCAGCCGCTTCGCGAGGATGCCCAAGCCGCAACTGGCCCCCGTGGACCTGTCCGAGCTGACGCAGAGCGTGTTGTCCCTCTACGCGACACCTCCCGAGGGCATCCAGATACTCCCGGCGCTCCAGACGGGTGTGGTGGCCCAGGTGGACCGGGACATGCTGACGCAGGTGCTGGTGAATCTGGTGAAGAACGCCGAGGAGGCCATGACGGGCAAGGGCGGCCACCTGCGCGTGCGGGTGAAGGGCACCGACGCGGACGCCATCATCGAAGTCGAGGACAGCGGCCCGGGCATCCCTCCCGAGCACCGCGCCCGCATCTTCGAGCCCTACTTCACGACCAAGGATGGCGGCACGGGACTCGGGCTGGCCATCGCCGCGCGCATCCTCCAGGAGCACGGCGGCAAGCTCGAAGTCGGCGGTGAGCCGGGCCAGGGCGCGCGCTTCAGCGTCGTGCTCCCCCGCGCGGACGTCCCCGCGTCCAGCCTCGTCAGAGCGCCCTAGCCGGAAACGCATGAGGCCCGAGGCGAATCATCGCCCCGGGCCCGATGTCGACTCGCGGTGGAAGCCGCGCTCAGTCCTTGACGGGCGTGGCCTTGAGAGCGGCCTTGCCTTCCTTCACGTAGACCTGGAAGCGCACCGTCTTGCAGGCGTACTTCTGGACGAGCTGCTCCTTGTTCTTGCGCAGCTTCTGCACGAACTTGTCGTACGTCAGGCCATCGGCCGGCTCGCCGCACCGCTCACGGGTGGTGACGAACTCGCGGAAGACCTCCTGGAAGTGCTGCTCCTCGGAGAGCGCCACCGCGGAGTTGCCGGACGGACCCGCGCCGGGGAGCGGAATCGCGGCGGGCCCGCCCGAGCGCGACGGCAGCGGAATGGGCGCCTCGGCCGGCCGGGTGCTGGCCTGGAGCAGCTCGCGCGGAATGGCCGCGACGCGCGTCGTCTCCGGGTTGTCGGGCGTCTGCGCCGCAGCCAGGGCGAAGGGGTTCGCCGCCTGCTGGAGCGTGTACGCCGCCGTGGGCTGGTCCTCGAAGGCGAAGGCACCGCGCCGAGGCGACGCCGTCGACAGGGGCTCACCCGAAGCGGAGAAGCCGCCGGGCTCGGACTCGAACGGCATCGCACCGCCGAACGGCGTGGGCGCGGGCTGCTGGGACGCGTACGGGCTCGCCGCGGGAGGAGGCGGAGAGGACGGAGGCGGCGCCGGGAAGGGGAACGCATCCGCCGAGCCGAACGGATCCGCCGAAGCGAACGGGTTCGACACCGGCGCGGGGGCCGGCGGCGGCAGCGCGAACGGATCCGCGCCGAAGGGCTGGGCCGCGGGAGGCGGCGGCGCGGCCATGGCGAAGGGGTCCGCGCCAAAGGGCTGGGCCGCGGGAGGCGGCGGCGCGGCCATGGCGAAGGGGTCCGACATGGGGGCCACCGCCGGAGGAGGCGGCGCCGCCTGGGCGAAGGGGTCCGGCAACGGGCCCGGCGTCGGCGCGGCGGCGAACGGCGCCGAGGCGAACGGATCCGCCGTCGGAGCGGCGGCCACCGGCTGCGGCTGCGGCGCGGGAGGCACCACCGCGTGGTGCATGGGCGCATTCG
The DNA here is from genome assembly GCF_013372595.1 of Myxococcus sp. AM011. NCBI lineage: Bacteria > Pseudomonadati > Myxococcota > Myxococcia > Myxococcales > Myxococcaceae > Myxococcus > Myxococcus sp. AM011. The sequence goes on along the minus strand of NZ_JABXEM010000026.1, from coordinate 16,472 downwards.
CCGCCATCGCGGCCGACAGGCTGAGCGTGTCGGAGGTGCCCTGCACGTCGTCACCGGAGCCCGAGCTGGAGCCGCCCATCAGCGCCGTCCACACCAGCGTCAGGGCCAGGAGCCCCGCCAGCGCGACGAGCGCGGTCTGCTGGTAGTCCGCGACGGCGCCCAGCACCGACTGCGTCCCGGCCACCGCGAGGATTTCCAGCGGAGTGCCTTCCAGCGCCCGGCGAGTCCCCACCGCGAGGGGCGCCTGGCCCCCCATGAAGTCACCTTCCGTCATCATGGGCAGGCCCACGGGCCCCAGCGCCTGGAGGCTTCCGCGGCGAATCACGACGCCGCTCGCGTTGGCCGCCACCTGCGCCAGCGAGCCCTCCGCGAGCAGCTTGTCCGGCCCCACGGCCGCCACCGAGTCACCCTTCACCAACCCGAGCGCGGAGACACCGGTGGCCGTCACCGCGGCCTCCAGCGCGCCCTCGTCGAGCAGCGGCGCGCCCACCACCAGCGTCACCGCCGGCTGCATGCCGAAGTCCCCGCCCCACAGCACGGGCACCGAGGCGAACACGTGCGTCGCGCCGAGCGCGTCCACCACCGAGGTGCCGGCCTTCGCCAGCGCGGCGACGTCCAGCTTCGCGGCGTCCGAGGACGGCTCCGCGCCCGCGACGGCATGGAACGCGGCGTCAGGGGCGGCCAGCGCCACCACCAGTCCCTTGAGCTCCTTGGGCAGGACGGCCTCGGCCGCCGTGCGCACGGCCCCGAAGCGCTCCGCCGTCAGCGGCTGGAGGGCGCTGGCCTTGTCGTCGACCTTGTCCTTGTCCTTGTTGAACTGCGGACGCGGGGGGACGGCGGGCTTGGGAGGAAGCAGCGCGTGGACCGCGGAGGCGACGTCCGGCGTGGCGGCCAGCTTCAGCGCCAGCGCCTGCACCTCCGCGCGACGCGCGTCCACGCGACGCGCCACCTCGGCCACGCCCGAAGCGGACTGGGCCGTGGCTCCGTCCACCGCGCGCGCGCGCAGCGGTCCCGACAACATCGGGAGATGAGCAAGCCCCAGTCCAATGACCAGGAACGCGAAGAGGAGGAACTTGAGGCGGACCATCGCCGTCCTTTAGCCCATGGGTGAAGGGTTCCGCTTATAGCGTTCACCATTCGGACCCAGCAAGATTCGGACAGCGTACAACGCGGGCCCGGCCGCCCGGTGGACAACCGGGAAGACCGGGCCCTACACCGAGGCACGCCCCGGGCTAATAGTTGGGAACGTCCGCCGCCACGTCGTCGGGCAGCCCGTTCGTGTGCACGTCGCGGCGCTTGTCCACCGTCTTGCGCAGGGTGCGCTCCAGTCGGTCACGCGCCGCGTCGATGGCGGGAAACAGCGTCTCCGCCCTCTCGGTGACATGCACGGAAGCGAAGCTCGGCATGTGCACCGTCACCCGGCATTCCTTGTCCACCCCACCCTTCGGACCGTTGATGTCCACCAACGAGATGTCGATTTCCGCCGCCTCGTCGTCCGCGATTCGCGCGATGTGGTCCACCAGATGCTCCTGCAGGTAGTCCCTCATCGACTCCGTCAGGGTCAGATGCACGCCCCGCATCAACACCTTCATGGCATCACCTCCAGGCCCAATGATGGACAGTCCCCCGCCCGCTGGTGAGGGGGGCTTATCCCCCCGCCTGCTCTCCAAGCGGAGAGGCACGCGGCCCCGCACCTTCGCGGCGGACGAATCCGACAAGGGCCAGGGTTACCCAGACGCATGGGTGCCGAGCGAATCAAGGTCCTCCTCGTGGAGGACGACGGTGACAGCCGGGAGCTCCTCGCGGAGCTGCTCGAGTTCGAGTTCGACGTCGTCACGGCCAGCGACGGGCTCGCGGGCCTGAAGGCCTTCGAGAGCGAGCTGCCGGATGTCGTGGTGACGGACGAGTCCCTGCCGGGGCTGCATGGCACGGAGCTGGCCCGGCGGGTGAAAGCCCGCGCGCCGCGCACGCGCGTCATCCTCGTCTCCGGCTACACCCAGGTGGACGGCGCCGAGCACTGCGACCTCGTCCTGCGCAAGCCCATCGACGTGGAGCGGCTGAGCAGCTCGGTGAGCCAGCTGGGGGAAGAAGCGCGCCAATGGCAGGGCGACGACGCCCGACAGTGAACGGAAGGACTGGCCCCCGGTGCCGAGACAGGACACCAGACCTACTATGTCCCTCCAGGACGACGTCCAATGGGCAGGAGGGACCGACATGAAGTACTGCGCCAGGTGCGGTTCGGAGTATCGGGACGATGTCGAGCAATGCGCGGACTGTCCGGGCAACCCACGGTTGGTGGACGCGGGGGAGATGCGCAGCCGGGGACTCCCGCTTCCACATGAGCTGGACAAGCGCGTCTTCGTGCGCGCGGGCACCACGGACAATCCGCTGATGGCGGAGGTCTTCGCGGAGCTGCTCCAGGAGGCGGACATTCCGGTGCTGGTGCGGGCGGGCCGCTCCGGCGTCGTGGACAAGCTGACCACGGGCAACCTGCTTCCCTGGTGGGAGATTCTGGTGCCCGAAGAGCAGCAGGAGCGCGCCGCGGCGATGATTGAACGGGAGCGCGTGCAGGAGGCGGCCACCACCAACGAGGCGGTCCAGGCCGCCGAGGACGAGGAGCGGGAGACCGAGCAGGCCGCGTCTCCCCCACCCGCCCTCTGACGCATCAGGGCGAGCGGACGACGGCGCCAGGCGAAGCGGACTCCGGGCGGCGGGCCTCGAAGAGGCTCACGCCCGTGACCTTCCACTTCGCGTAGCGGGAGTTGCGGCCGAGGAAGGTCTCCAAATCTTCGTCCACGACACGGTTGTAGCCCCCGCGCGAGGCGTGGCGCAGGTAGGTGCGGCCCTTGCGCTGCACCACGAAGCCCAGGTGCGTCACGCGGGTGGCTTTCAGCGGAAGGTCCTCGCGCAGCACCACGAGGATGGTGCCGGAGGGGATGGAGCGCGCGTGCTCCATCACCCGCTCCAGCGGAATCATGTTCATCCCGAACGTGCCCACCGGCTGCCGCTCCTTGGGGAGCTGGAGCGCCTGGGACGAGCGGGACTGCCACGTCAGCGGCGTCAGCGTCTTCGTGACGGCCACCGCGTCCTCGCCACCGAAGCGGCGCGTCACGTCGCGCAGGAAGCCCTTGCGGACGTTGTTGGGCAGCCACTGCGCCTCCATGAGGTGGTTGCGATCCTCATAGGCCGGGGCCTGGGCGTAGCGGATGTGCTCCAGCAGCGGGGCGACCTCCGGCTCCGTGTGCGCCAGCCCCAGCGCCAGGGACTGCTCGACGAAGGTGAGGCAGTCCACCGCGTCCAACCGGAACGTCGGATCCGGGTCCACCCCCGAGCCCTCGCCCAGCGGGGACAGGACATAGGGCGTGTTGATGAAGCGCTGGCTCATCGTGAGCAGCCGCTCGGTCAACGGCGCGTTGGCGGACTCCGCCACCAGGGCCGCGAAGGCGCTCGCGTCCAGGCCCGTCCAGCCGTTGGGCCGCGGGGGAGCGGCCGTGGCCGCCTGGGCCGCGGGCGAGCCGGAGTCGAGAATCCGGTCCGCGCCGGGCGTGGCGGAGTCCTTCTTCGAGGAGGCTGGCGTCGCCTGGGTGACGAGCGCCGCGGCCAGCACCACCGCCCACGTCATTGCGCCACGCCCGCCCTTCGGAGGATGGCCTTGCGCCGGTCATCCTGGAGCTGGAGCGTCTCCAGTTCCTTCTCGTACGAGAGCTTCTCGTCGCCCTTGGCGTTCCACGAGGCCAGCACCAACCAGTCCAGCATGGTGCCGTCTCCACCCTGGTAGAGGATGCGCGCCGCGCCGGCGGCCAGGGCCCGGTCCTTGTCCTCCAGGAGCGGCTTGAGCGCGGGGGTGGCCTTCTTGGCGGCGACGCCCTCGAACAGCTCCAGTCCCTGCCGGCGAACGAAGCGGTCCTCCGCGCCGAGCAGCTTGTTGGCGAAGGCGAAGCCCTCCGGCGAGCCCAGGCGACACAGGCCTCGCGCGGCGGCGAAGCGGGTGCTCTCCGAGTCGTTCGTCAGGTACTCCTTGAGGGGCTTCACCTGCTTGGCGTCGCCCGTCTCGCCCGCGGCGGCCAGCATGATGGCGCGGACCTCCAGCTCCTGCTCCTCCTTGGCCGCGGCCATCAGCGGCTTGCCCATCTTCGGGTTGCGAGAGGCCCCCAGGGCCCGGGCCGCGTCCCGGCGCACCCCGCTGCTCTTGTCGGCCAACAGCGGCACCAGCACCTGGACGTTGCGGCTCTTCAGCCTGGCCAGGCCCTGCGCGGCATACATGCGCACCGTGCTGTCGCCATCGCCAGCGAGGCGGACCAGGGAGGACTCCGCGGAGCGCGTGTCCAGCCCCGCCAGCACCGCGACGAGGTTGCGGCGGACCCGCTCCTCCAGCACCCGGCGGAGGGAGTCGGTGATGATTTCGGCCGCGTAGGGCTCCTCGCGCAGGTAGCGCAGCCGGGAGACGGCGGCGGCGACGGCCCCACCCTGGATGACGGTCTGAACGACCTTTTCCGTCTCGGCGCGGCGCTCGCCACGCTTCGCGGCGGACGCCTGGGCGGACAGGGCCAGGGGGGGGAGGAGCAGCGCGAGCAGCAACAGGAAGCGGGCGGAGAGGACGGACGGGCGCACGGGGGGACGACGATGGCAAGGGCGGCGCCTGCCGTCAAAGTCCCCGCCGCCGGCCGGCCCCCCGCTTCAACGGGGTCTGCCCGATTCTTGACCCCCCAAGAGGCGATTGATACGACCGATGCCTCTTTCCCTCCTCTAGAGGCGCCACCCTATGAAGAAGCTGACGGTGTTGGTGGCGGTGGCGGGGGCGCTCGCCGCATGCGGCCCTGTGAAGTCCACCGCGAACATCCTCGACGCCGAAGTCCAGATTCAGGCCGCACGCACGGCCGGAGCCGACAAGTTGGCTCCGTACGAGTGGACCGCCGCCAACCTGTATCTGGAGAAGGCTCGCGAGGAGGTTGGCTACTCCGACTACCAGGCCGGGGTGGATTTCGCGGTGAAGGCCTCCCGCTTCGCCAACGAGGCCCGCGAGAAGGCCATGTCCGTGGCGGGCGATTCCGACAACGGCGAACGGACCCCGAACCCGTGACGCACCGAGCGCTCCCGATGACGCGTCCCTCCCTTGCAGCGCTGCTGTCCCTCCTCCTGGCCGCCAGTTGTGTGAGCGGCAGCAAGATTCGCGCGGACACCCAGGTGCTCGCCGCGGACGTCGAGCGGGCCCGCCGCAGCGGTGCCTTGCGCTGCGCCCCGGTGGAGCTGGCCACCGCCGAGGCCTACCTCGACTTCGCCAAGGGGGAGCTGAGCCAGGGCAACAGCGGTCGCGCCGCCTCCCACGTCCGCGTCGCCGACACGGCGGTGGACCGGGCGCTGGAGCTGTCGAAGAACTGCGGCCCGCGCCAGGTGCTGGTGCGTGAGCGCCCCGAGGCGCCGCAGCCCCAGCAGCCCCAGCAGCCCACGGACGCCAAGCCGCAGCAGCCCCAGGTCGTGGTCCGCATCGAGGAGACGGACAGCGACGGGGACGGCGTGCTGGACAAGGACGACCCCTGCCCCGACCAGGCCGAGGACAAGGACGGCTTCCAGGACGAGGATGGTTGCCCGGACGCGGACAACGACAACGACGGCGTGCTCGACGCGAACGACAAGTGCCCGGAGCTGGCGGGAGTGGCGGAGAACCAGGGCTGCCCGGCCGAGGCGCCGAAGGACCGCGACGGGGACGGCATCGTCGACCCGCTGGACAAGTGCGTGGACCAGCCCGAGGACAAGGACGGCTTCCAGGACGAGGACGGCTGCCCGGACCTGGACAACGACAACGACGGCATCGTCGACGCGCAGGACAAGTGCCCCAACGAGGCGGGCTCCATGACGAACATGGGCTGCCCGGACAAGGACGGGGACGGCGTCAACGACGGTCAGGACAAGTGCCCGGACGAGCCCGAGGACAAGGACGGCTTCCAGGACGAGGACGGTTGCCCGGACCTGGACAACGACGCGGACGGCCTGGCGGATGCGCAGGACAAGTGCCCCAACGAGGCGGGTCCGCCGGAGAACAGCGGCTGCCCGGACAAGGACACGGACAATGACGGCGTGGTGGACCGGCTCGACGCGTGCGTGGATGCGCCCGGCACGAAGGAAGAGCGCGGCTGCCCGAAGCAGTACAAGAACGTCGTCATCAAGAAGGATCGGATTGAAATCAAGAAGCAGATCCTCTTCGGGTCCGGCTCCGCGAAGATCATCGGCAAGCAGAGCACCGCCATCCTCGAGGACGTGGCGTCGGCCCTGAGGGATGCGCCCTGGATTCAGAAGGTCCGCATCGAGGGCCACACGGACTCGCTCGGCAAGGACGAGTCGAACCTGAAGCTGTCGCAGAAGCGCGCCGACGCGGTGATGGCGCAACTGCTGCGCAAGGGCATCGACCCGGGCCGTATGGAAGCGGTGGGCTTCGGCGAGACGCGTCCCATCGCGCCGAACACCACCAAGGCGGGCCGCGCGCAGAACCGCCGCACGGAGTTCAACATCGTCACGCAGTAGCCCGCCCGCCCCGGCCACCTCAAGGCCGGGGCAAGCAGCCCAGCGCCTCCCGGGCACAGTCCCGAGGAGGCGCTTCGCTTTTCAGGGGGTCGGTCGGCACGGGCGCGCGACGACCGAGGGGACGCGGGTCCCCGCGCCCAGGCTCCTCGCACGAGAGTCGACTCCGCCTTCCGTGCGAAGCAGCCGCGAAGGACCTCGCGCGGACGCCGCTCACGAGGCTTCGCACGAGGGCATCAACCCCGCGAGAGTGCCTCAGTCGTCCTTGAGCAATTCGTGGAGGACCTCGGTGGCGTAAGCGCCCCGAGGCAGCTCGAACGCGAGCCACAAGTCCTCGTCATCAGGCGTCAGCTCGGGTGAGCCCAGGCGAACGCGATACGGCCTGCGCCCTCCCTCCGTCTCGCCCCCACCGCGCTTGAAGTCATCCGGCGTGACACCCTCTCCCACCAGCAGGCTTGCCTCGAACTCGCCCACCGTGCCCGTCGCGGCCGTCATCTTCGGGCCGAACAGGGGCCCCGCCGGGCTCACCTCGAACGAGGCCACGCGAGGACCATCCACGTCCGGCGCCTCGCACACGAAGAGGCCGCCCGTCTCTTCCTTGCGCAGCACGTCACCGAGCAGCGCGGTGGACAGCGTGCCGGAACGCACGCGCTCCGCGAGCGCCCGGTTGAAGATGCGCGACTGGAAGGCGGACAGGTACAGCTTGCGCTGGAAGCGCTCGGGCCGCTTCGGCAGCCGCTGCCCCAACACCAAGAGGCGCCCCAGGTCCGCGTTGTCGCCCGCGCGACCGAAGCGCTGCTCCCCGAAGTAGTTGGGAACGCCGCCGGCCGACAGCCGCGAGAAGCACTCGCGCGCCGCGCCCACGTCACTCACTCCACGCAGGCGCAGCTTGAAGCGATTTCCCCGCAGGTGCCCGGTGCGCAGCTTGTTGCCGTGCCGCTTCGACCAGAGCACCTGCACGCCCTCCAGCGCGAACTCCCCCAGTCGGGCCTCCGCGCGGGCGGGCACCGAGAGCAGTTGCCGGGTGACGGCCTGCCGGTCCTTCATGCCCGCGACGCCGATATCGTCCTCGGACACGCCCAGCGACGCGGCCAGCGCGCGCACCACCTCACGCGTGTCCCGGCCGCGCTTCTCGAGCCACAGGTAGAGGTGCTCCCCCTCGCCCGACGGTTGATAGGCGGGAAGCTCCTCGACTTCGAAGTCCTCGGGAACCAGCTTGAAGGCACCACCACAACCAGGAACATCCGCCGTCAACCGCGGCCAATCCGAATCCGTCGTCACGGCCCCTCGAGCGTCGCCAGCAGCTCCTTCACGCGACGGGCAAGGTCCTCGTCCGCGCGCGACTCCAGAAGCTCTCCGGCCTGGAACAGCAAAAAGAACATCACGTCACTGAGCGCCTGCTTGAAGGACGCCAGCGGCTCGCTGCCCAGTTGCGCGCGGTGCCGCTCGAAGGCGTCCATCAGCTTGGGCTCGGCCAGGCTCCCGTCCGACTGGAAGGCCAGGCCCTCCAGCACCGGCGAGGACGACAGCGCCTGTCCGGAGAGCGCGGCGTTGGCGGCGGCGATGAACTCGCGGTCCATGCCCTGCTTGGCCACCTCGTCGCGAATCTCCCGGAAGATGAAGTTGAACACGCGCGCCACGGGGCGAGGGTCCACCGTCGGAGCGGCGCTCGCGACAGGACGCCCTGTCGTCCCCACGGGCGCGGGCGTGGCCGGAGCCTGCGCCCCCGTGGGCCCCACCACAGGCGAAGGCCCCGCCGGCACGAGAAGCGGCTTGTCCGTCAGCGACGCGAAGCCGCCCTCCAAGAGCCGGTAGACGACCTTGGTGATGTCGAACTCGGACAGGCGCGCGGCGTGGCCCAGGTCCAGGATGGTGCGCCGGCCGTCGAGCAGCCCCAGCACCCGGTCCTCATCCTCCTCCAGCTTCCCGTCCGAGCCGCGCTTGCGCGCCACGTACAGCCGGCCGTGGGGGATGCGCTTCCGGAAGTGCGCCATCTCGTCGATCTTCCGGATGCTGTCCATCAGCAGGCTCTGGGTGGAGAGCTGGATGGAGTGGCTCGCCTTCTCGTCCACCGGCTGGTCGATGAGGAAGAAGCTCCCCTCCCGGCACAGGACGATGGCGTGGAAGATCTCACTGACCTGATGCGTGACGCACTTGAAGAGGTCATGTGCCTGCAGGAAGCCCTTCTCCACCAGCGCGCGGCCCACCTTGGACGGAGGCTGGCCCTTGAGCGCGGCCTCCACCTGCGTGCGGTCCACGTAGCCCAGGCGCACCAGCACCTCGCCCAGCCGGTCCGCCGGGTCATCCGACGAGGCGCCACGCACCTCGCCGTCCCGGAACGTGACGGAGCGCTCGCCGCCAGGGGAGTGGACGCGGATGATGCCGCTCCACCGCGACTGGCTGAGGAAGGCCATCAGGTCCGACAGCGGGAAGCCGCCCGCGTCACCGGAGAGCACCACGCGCGGCGCGGCGATGGTGCCGCCCTCGGACGGGCCCCGGGCGAAGACGAGCAGGTCCGGCGCCGTGGGCATCAGCGCGTACGTCCCCGACCGCCCCGCCAACGGAGAGGGGCTCTGGCGATCCTCGGGGACGAGTTGCCCCGCGTCGATGCGGAACCGTTGCGTCATCTCCGTGTCAGTCAGCCGCCCAGGCGTTCTTGTTCGTCACCCACTCCAGCTCATCCTCCAGGCTGTGGTTGAGCAGGTCGTCCTGGATGAAGCTCAAGTCGAGCGCGCGTCCGTTGAAGTACACCGTCGGCGTCCCCGACAGTCCGGCCGAGCGGCCCTGATTGCGGAAGCCTTCCAGCTCCTGCTTGTAGGCGTCCGACTTGAGCACCGCCGCCAGCTTCGCGCCGTCCAGCCCCAGCTCCTTCGCCAGCGCGGGCAGGGCCTCCGGCTTGAGGTTCTCCTGATGGGCGAAGAGCGCGTCGTGCATCTGCCAGAACTTGCCCTGGTCTCTCGCCCACAGGGCCGCCTGCGCCGCCGGCAGCGCGTTGACGTGGTTGGCCAGGGGGAACGGCAGGTAGCAGAAGCGCACCTGCACCGGGTTCTTCTTCGCGAAGGCCTCCAGCACGGGCCGGGCCTTGGCGCAGTAGGGGCACTCGAAGTCGGAGAACTCCACCACCGTCACCGGGGCGGCCGCCGCGCCCATGCACATCCGGTCATCCACCTTGAACTGGGCGCGCTGCTCGCGGAAGGCGCCGTAGTACTGGGACAGCTGGACGATGACCTCGGTGGCGGGGCTGCCCTCGGACACCATGCGCGCGGCCACCCGGGCCATGCGCTTGGCGTGGCGGCAGGTGTTGTGCGACTTCAGGCAGGCGCCCAGGGTGTGCGGGCAGCCGCAGTAGCAGAACTCGTCGCTCAGGACGGTGGCCAGCTCCCGCTTGGACGCGGCGGAGAGCGAGGAGAAGTCCATGCCGGGGATGCCGGAGAGGGCCGCGGCGGGGTCCGTCGGGGCGGCGGCGGGCGGGGCCGGAGGAGGCGGCGGCGTCGCGGCGGGAGCCGGAGTGGCGGCCGGGGCCGGATTCGAGGCGGGCGCGGAGCCCTCCGGGTTCTTGCAGCCCGAGCCGGTCAGCGCCATGGCGGCCAGCAGGGGAATGACACGCTTCCAGCAGGAGAGGGGCACGCGGCGGGTCTTAGCCACGCTCGCGGGGCTTGTAAAGCAACGCAAGCCTTGGCAGGAGCCTCCTTGCTCATGCCCAGAGTCCTGCTCCTGCATACCGGTGGCACGTTGGGGATGGCCGGTGGTCGGCCCTCCGCCCTGCGCCCCGCCGCCTTCTTCAAGACGCTCAAGGCCCGCGTCCCGGAGCTCTTCCAGCTCGCGGACATCGAGCTGCAGCTCTTCAGCAACCTGGACAGCTCGGAGATGCAGCCGGAGCTGTGGGGGCGGATGGCCACCCACCTGCACCAGCAGCTCAAGGACTTCGACGGGGCCGTGGTGACCCATGGCACCGACACGCTCGCCTACACGGCCAGCGCGCTGTCCTTCATGTTGCGCAACCCGCCCTGCCCCGTGGTGCTGACGGGCTCCCAGCGCCCCTTGGGAGAGGTGCGCTCGGACGCGCGGCTGAACCTCATCGACGCGGTGCTGTCCGCGCTCCAGGGGCCGCGCGAGGTCACCATCTGCTTCGACTCGCACCTCTATCGGGGCAACCGCACGCGAAAGGTGAAGGTGTCCGAGTACGACGCCTTCGAGAGCCCCAACTGCCCCGTGCTGGGCACCCTGGGCGTGGACGCGACCTTCGAACCGGGCCTGCGGCCCAAGGGCCCCTTCCGCCTCTACGAGAAGCTGGATCCGCGCGTCTTCCTCCTGAAGGTCTACCCGGGGTTGGATCCCGCCCTGCCCCTTCAATTGCTGCCGCACGTCCGGGGCCTGGTGCTGGAGGCGTACGGCGCTGGCAACTTCCCCATCGACCCGGCCCTCGGGCGCTCGCTCATGCCCCTGTTCATCCAGGCCCGGGAGCGGGGCGTGCCCATCGTCGTGGTGAGTCAGGCCCACCGCAACGGGGTGGATCTCAGTCTGTACGAATCTGGAGCGGCGTCCCTGGCCCAGGGGGCCGTGGGCGGGGCGGACCTGACGCCCTCGGCGGCGCTGGTGAAGCTGATGCAGGGGTTGGCCTACCATCCCCGCTCTCCCGAGGCGCTGGCGCGCTTCATCCAGACACCGGTGGCGGGAGAGCTGACCGTCGGACGCAAGACAGTCGAACCCCTGGGTCAGCGGCGCCACAAACCGACGCGGTGAGTCCAACCCTGGCGAGGGTTGTCGGCAAGGAAGCCGGCAGCATGCTTGCCGCCATGAAAAAACGGCCCTTAAGATGGGTATCGCGATGTCCGAGGAGAAAACTTCCGTCCATTCCATTTCGGACCTGCTGGGCAACGGCCAGCGGCAGAGCGCCTATCTGATCGTCATCAGCGCCAAGTCCGCGGCGGGTATCGGCCGGATGTTCAAGCTGGACCGCTCTGAAGTCGTGCTGGGGCGCAGCTCCGAGGCGCAGTTCCAGGTGGAGGACGACGGCATCTCGCGCAAGCACGCCAAGGTGGTGGCGCTGGGCGACGGGCGCTTCCAGGTGGTGGACCTGGCGAGCACCAACGGCACGTACCTCAACGGCCTGAAGGTCAACGCCGCCCCGCTCTACGACGGCGACAAGATCCAGATCGGCTCCAACACCGTCCTCAAGTTCTCCATCCAGGACGAGTTGGAGGAGCAGTACCAGCGCAGCATCTATGAGTCCGCCACTCGCGACGGCCTCACCCGCGTCTACAACAAGAAGTACTTCCTGGAGACGGTGCGCAAGGAGTTCAGCTACTGCCTGCGCCACCGGGTGAACCTGTCGCTGGTCCTGTTCGACGTGGACCACTTCAAGAAGATCAACGACGCGTACGGGCACCCGGCGGGCGACTACGTGCTGACGCGCATCGCCCAGCGGGTCAGCGACACGGTGCGCACCGAGGACCTCCTGGCGCGCTACGGCGGCGAGGAGTTCGCGCTGATGCTGCGTGAGTCCGCCGAGGACCAGGCTCTCGCCTGCGCCGAGCGCTGCCGGTACGCGGTGGACAAGGCGGACTTCGTCTTCGGCGGCACGCCCATCAAGGTGACCATCAGCCTGGGCGTGGCGACGCTGCTGGACTCGGACTTCTCCCAGCCCGAGGACCTCATCGCCGCGGCGGACAAGTACCTCTACCGGGCCAAGCGCGCGGGACGAAACCGCTCGGACGCCAAGGCCATCAGCGGTCCCTGAGGAAGGGCGCGGAGCAGCCACACCGCGCCGACGTCGCCCGCAAGCAGCCACCCCGCCTGGCGCCGCGGATCAGTTCCCGAAGCCCAGCCGCCGCAGCCCCTCGCGAGACACGTGCTGGACATGGGTGTCCGCGTCCCGGGCCACGGCGTCCGACAGCGCGGCGGCGGCATGCGGCCCACCCAGTCGGCCCAGCGCGAGCGCCGCGGCCACGCGGACCTCGGACACCGGATCCTCGCGCAGGCAGGAGGCCAGGGCCTTCACGTGGCCCGCGCGGCCAATGGCCTCCAACGCCCGGGCCGCGGCGGCGCGCACCACCGGGTGCTCCGAGCCGAGCAGCTCCGCGACGGTGTCCCCTCGCGTCGACTGGCGCTGGCCCGCGACCACCGCCAGCGCGGCGGCCACGACTTCCGGCGCGTCGTCCTCCAGCGCGCGAGTGGTGGCATCCATCACCTCCGGATTCCGGAAGGACAGCGAGCCCAGCACCCGCACCGCCCCCGCGCGAATCACGGGCCGCGAGTCACGCAGGTACGGCGACAGCGTCTGCACCCGCTCGTTCTCGCTCTCGCGGCAGTCCGCCAGCGACGCCAGCGCCTGGCCCCGCAGCTCGGCGGGCATCCTCGGGTCGCTCGCCACGTCCAGGAAGAAGCCCGCACAGCCCTTCTCCCGCACCATGGCCTCCAGCCAGGGCTTGGACACTGCGGCGTCGCGGCCCTCCACCCGACGCTCGGCGGCCACGCGCAGCGACGTGCCCTCCGACTCCGCCATCCTCCGAGCGGCGGATCCACGCACCTTCGGATCCGCGTCCTCCAGCGCGCGTTCCAACTCCTTGCGGGCCAGGGGGCCATAGACGCCCAGCGACAGCACCGCCGAGTCCCGGCGACGGGGCTCGGGCGCAGTCAGCTCCGGCTGCAGCGCCTCCAGCTCCCGCGAGTACACAGCGAAGAGGCGATTCACGAGCACCTCGTCCACGGGCTTCGCCTCCTCCAGCAACAGGCGGCCCACCGACGTGCGCTGCCGCAGCGCCACGGCCTTCAGCGCGGCGGCGCCAATGGCGTCACTGCTCTCCGGACGGGTGGCCGTGGCATCGAGCAGCAGCCGCGCCGGCTTGCGCCCCAGGAACACGCCCAGGTGGCCGAGCGCCGCCCCGCGCGAGCGCGGATCCTCCGCGTACAGCTCCACCTCCAGCGCCTGACGGATGGCCTCACGGCGAGCCCACACCCGAGCCGCCGCCTCCGGCCCCCGCGCGCCCGCATCCCGCAGGAACGTCGCCGAGGATTGATCCGCCTCCGCGGCGGCGCGAGCGGCGGTGAGACAGGCCTGCAGGTCCGACGACGGGGGCGTGCTGGCCACCCACTCCGCCAGCACCCGCCGCTCGGAGAACCCCTTCCCCTTCGCCTCCGCGCGCACCGAGGCCCAGCGCACGCGCCAGTCCTCGTCCTTGCGAGAGGACGCCAGCGCGTCACGGGGCGCGGGCCGGATGTTGCCCAGCGACGCCACCCAGGAGTCCACCCGTCCGCCGGACAGACAGGCCCCACACACCCGGGCTCGCAGGGCCCGCTCGGCCACGTGCCGTTGGCAGGAGTTCCAGCAGTCGGTCGTCCCGGTGCCGCCACGCTGACCGGTCGCCAGCAGTACCATCAGGATGAGGGCAGGGCTCACGCAGCGGACAGTGTAGTGCATCCGCCCCGGGCTTTTCCCTCCTGCGTCCTTGCGTTTTGGCCCCCGCTAGGACATACCCGCTCCCCTTTTGAGGTACACACACATTGACGCATGGCGGAAGGAGGTGAACTCATGCCCGGTATCCGAGTGAAAGAGGGTGAATCCATTGAAAGCGCTCTCAAGCGCTTCAAGAAGGCCACTGAAAAGGCCGGAATCCTTTCCGAGATCCGCAAGCGCGAGCACTACGAGAAGCCTTCCGTGAAGCGGAAGAAGAAGGCCCTCGCCGCCAAGAAGCGCGCGGTGAAGAAGGCCCGCAAGTCGTTCTAGTCGCGAGGCCGGCGTGAGAGCCGGGGCGCCCTCCAGCAGTCAGGTGCCCTGGCTCCCGTCGTCCAGTCCCCCCGAACCACCACCCAGCGGAGTCGCATATATGGCAACCCTCAAGGAACGGCTCGACGCGGACCTGAAGGACTCGATGCGGTCCAAGACCGAGCTGCGCACCACGGTCATTCGAGCCATCAAGAGCGCCATCAAGTACAAGGAAGTGGAGCCCGGTGCGTCCGCTCTCGATGACGCGGGTGTGCTGACCGTCGTCGCCGGCCTCATCAAGAAGGGTCGCGACTCCGTGGAGCAGTTCAAGGCCGGCAACCGGCCGGAGATGGCGGAGAAGGAAGAGGCGGAGATCGCCGTCCTCCAGAGCTACCTCCCCCAGCAGCTCACCCCCGACGAGCTGGCCGCCGCCGTCCAGGCCGCCATCGCCGAGGTGGGTGCCCAGAGCTCCAAGGACATGGGCATGGTGATGAAGAACCTCACCCCCAAGATCCAGGGCAAGGCCGAGGGCAAGGCCATCTCCGAGGCCGTCAAGGCGCAGCTCGCGAAGCTCGGCTGAAGTCGTCTCCCACCCGTTCGGGGTCGCTCGCTTGCTCCCGCGACCCCTCGGGTGGATGGGATTGGGGTGAGCGGAAACTTGCTCCCCCGTCTCCCCGTCATTAAGTGCCAGGGCCAGTCCGCCGTGCGCCCCTACCCCCCCAGGGGTGGCGCCGTCGGGCCGTAGGAGCCCCAACGTGTCCCCAGCCTTCCCATTCGCCCCCCGCCGCCGGTCCTTCGCCCTCGTGGGCGGGGTGATCCAGCGGGTTGGCGACCAGACGGGCGACGTCAGGCCCGGCTGCCAGGATGTCGGGAGTGCGCCCGCCCAGGTGCGGGACGAGGGGTGGCCGACATGATCCCGGAACACAAGATCCAGGAAGTCCTCGAGCGTGTAGACCTCGTGGGCCTCATCTCCCGACATGTGGAACTGAAGAAGGCGGGCCGCGAGTGGAAGGGGCGCTGTCCCTTCCATCAGGAGAAGACGCCGTCCTTCTACGTGGTGCCGGAGAAGAACTTCTATTTCTGTCACGGCTGCCGGGCGAGCGGGGACGCGGTGTCTTTCGTCCAGCGCTACCTGGGCAAGACGTTCCTCGACTCGGTGAGGGACCTGGCGCGCGAGCTGGGCATCGACCTGGAGGCGCAGCAGGACCCCGGCATGCGCGAGCGCCAGCAGCTCAAGGAGGCCACGGACCTGGCCGCCGAGCACTTCCGCTCCATCCTCTGGCAGGACGAAGGCCGCTCCGCGCGGGCCTACATCGCGAGCCGCGGCGTGTCGGAAGAGACGGCGCAGTCCTTCGGGTTGGGCTGGGCGCCCAACGCCTGGAGCCTGCTCGCGGAGCGCTGTCAAAAGACAGGCATGTTGGAGTGGGCCATGAAGGCCGGGCTGGTGCTCAAGCGAAACACCGGAGACGGCTGCTACGACTTCTTCCGCAGCCGGCTGATGGTGCCCATCCGCGCTCCCGAGGGCCGCCCCATCGCCTTCGGTGGCCGCCTCGTCGGCGCCGAGGAAGGGCCCAAGTACCTCAACTCGCGCGAGTCGCGGCTCTTCAACAAGAGCGACACGCTGTTCGGCATGGACCAGGCGCGCGACGAGGTCCGCAAGCGCAAGTCCGCTGTCCTCGTGGAGGGCTACTTCGACTGCATCGGCCTGCATCAGGTGGGCGTGCGCCACGCGGTGGCGCTGTGCTCCACCAACCTCACCCCGGGCCACATGCAGGTGCTCAAGCGCGGCGAGGCCCGGGAGCTGGTGCTCCTGCTCGACGGGGACTCGGCTGGAATCGCGGCGGTGGAGCGGCTCGCCGGTCCCCTGCTCGCCGCCGGGGCGACCGCCCGGGTGGCCTTGCTTCCCCAGGGGGATGATCCAGACGTCTTCGCGCGTCGAGAGGGAGCGGAAGGCGTGGAGCTGCTGCTGGAAAGCGCGCAACCGCTCACCGCGTACCTGTTCGCCTCCCTGCTCCCCCAGGGCAAGGGGGCGTCTTTCGAGGAGAAGATGGCGGCACTCGAGCGGCTCAAGCCCGTGGCGGCACAGGTGCCCGTAGGACTGGTGCGCGCGTCGCTCTTCTCCGCCCTCGCGGAGCACTTCGGCTGGCGCTCCAATGACGTGGAGGCCGCGCTGCGCAGCAAGGTGCCCCCCACGCCCAAGCCCGCCGCTTCGGGTTCACAGGATGGCGGTGCCACCGCGGCCGCCCGCCCG